>JAQYVS010000009.1 GCA_030145365.1 Desulfofustis sp.
AGTTCGGTTTCAAAGGAATTCAGAGTGGTAAAGAGGTCCTCAAACACCGTACTCCCGTCGATACCGACCGCCATGGTAGCATTCTTGTCACTTTTGATAGTAAAAGCGTCGCTATTCCCATTATAAGTGCCGTCCGAGCTAAATGGAATGGTGTCGGTTTTGGTACCGCCGAAAATATAACGCCCGCCAACCTCTGTGTTGGCTAAAGCCACTATTTCATCCTTCATGTTTTGAACGGTTTGTGCGGCCGAGGTTCTCTGGGCATCACCTGTGTTGCCGCTGGCCATCTGAACAGACAGGGCCTTAAGATTGGAAACAATGTCCTGCGCCTGGTTCATGGCGCTTTCAGATGCAGTCAGCCAGGAGTTTCCAAGGGAAATATTGCGCTCCAACTGATCAATGTTTGCCAAAGCGGTTTTAATGGTCAGGCCCTGGGCCATTCCGACCGGGTCGTCGGAAAGTTCGTTAATCCTCTTCCCGGTTGCAACAACCTTGTTGGCCTTATGCATTTCCTCGGTAATATTGGCAAGCTGATACTTCACGGCCTCAAAAATGCTTTTATTTGCTACCCGCATATCAAGAAACTCCTTTATACCCTAATTGATTTAAACTCGATTAGGTGTTATTAGTCAATCGTCTATTTCACCTGAAGTAAAGTCACATACATCTCGTCGGCAACAGTAATCAGTTTGGCTGCCGCGGCATAGGCATGCTGGAATTTTATCAGGTTTGTCATCTCCTCATCAAGGGATACGGCCGAAATGCTGTCCCGGACATTTCTCAACTTGTTAACCATAACCTCACTAAATTCCTTGGCTCTTGAGATGCTCGAAGCGGTAACCCCTATAGAGCCTACCATGCCATGATAGTAGCCTTCAACGGTCGCAGTGACGCTACCTTCTGTGTTGCCGTCTATCCTGTCGGTCGTCCATTGAGAGATAACGGCAGATGTGTATTGCAGATCGGCAATCGCCAAAGCATTGCTGTTGTCGCCTGCCGCCAAATCTCCGGTACCGGCTTCAAGTTGGGCCGCCGCAATATAATCCTTATTGTTTAAAACCGTGTTAATACCAACAGATCCTGCGCTGCTCCCTTGAAAAAAGGTATTGATGCCCAGAGCAGCCATAAGCCCGGCATCCTGCGCAGTATCATCGGAAAAACCAAAACTGTAAGTGCCTGCGGCAGCTGCAATGTCGAATGCCACAATGCCGTCTGCAGTTAGGGCAGTAGCAAAACTAACCGTGATATCTGAACTCCCGTCATCGTTAAGGTCAATGCCAAACCCGTCATTATCACCACCAATATCAGTATCACTGGCAAGTGTATAAGCGGCAGGGACGTTACTCACTCTCCAATTGTCCGGATTAATATCGAAGGTTACGACCGTTCCATTTACTACAGCACCAGCTGTAACAACCGCTATCTCAGCACTACCGCCAGCAGTAAGGTCGAAACCAAATCCGGTAGCATCACCACCAATATTATCTGTATCTGAATCGAAGTAGGCAGCAGGAACGCTGGTAACAATCCAATCTGCTCCATCATAGGTAAATGAGCATGTGCCACTGTCAGTCAGATCATCTTCATCACCCGGATTGACGGTCACACTAGTCAGGGTACCTCCGCCGGCAATTCCAGTATTTTCAACTGCACCGATCTGGGTCACGGTAAATGGAGTGCCGGCAGGGGTGCTTGTAGTAAGCATGTCGTAATTGTTGACCGTTACTGTAGTGTTAGCCGCGGTGGCTCCACCGCTATAGCTATAGTTTTCCAGCTCACGTCCGGTTCCGCTTGTATCCGGGGCAAAACTCAAGGCATTACCGGATGTTTTGGATGCTGTCACACGAGGCGTCTGTCTGTTGAACTGGTCTACAAAAGAATCAAGCGTCCAGTGCCATTCCGAGGGCAGGCTGGCCGTAGGTGTCCCGTTCGCATCTGTGGTGATGGTAAAGGTGTCGTCGGCAAACAAATACCCTGAAGTGAAAGGGAGTTCCATGCCGTCAACAGTTACCGTAGTGTCGGCCGCAGTCAGGGTGAAAGTACCTGAAGTAATACTGTTTGACCAATCTATCTCTATGTCATCTGTTCCTATTGTGCCGCCTGAGGCTGAATCAACCGTGAACGTATAGGTATCTAAAATATTATTGGCAGTGTCTGTAGCTGTAGGGGTCATGACCACAGGAGCGGCGGCTGTGCCTCCGTCAACGGTATTAACTGTAAGTGTATTTCCGGCTACTAAAACATCATCGGCCGCAAAGCTTAATGTAACTCCATCAATGTCCACGGTTGTTCCCGATGCAAGTAAAGTCTGAGTTCCAGACGTGGAGGTTTTACTTTCACTCCAACTGAATTGTATGGCATCAGTATTGACTGTACCACCCTGAGTTATTTCAATCGTGTAAGTGGTGTCAGAAACACCAAAATTTCCCGCAAAGCTTGGATTTGCAGTAGATATTCCCATATCGACATCAACAGCCACAGGAGACGTTGAACCGCTGTCATAGGTCCACATCTTGAAATCTTTGGTGTAATCGATTTTATCGCCATAAGAAAGTGTCGCCAAAAGGCCGCTTGAACCGGTTTCGTAAGTTCCGGTAACAGCTGCATCAAAAAGATTCAGCCCCACCCCCTGGCTGTGCTGCTCATTAACGGACCAGACAAATTCTTTTATCACGGCATCAAGGTCCAGTTTATACTTGGCAACGATCTCATCACGCATCTCAAGCCATCCGCCCAGTTTTCCGTTAGTTAAATAGTTCGTGATGTCAACGGTTGTACCGCCTGAATTCTCCCACAGCACCCGGTCTCCTTTAGTACCGCCCAGCTTGAGCTCAAAGTTATCTTTTTCGCTAACCAGGATACCGCCCCTAGACGTTGCAACGGTGAGTGCGCCATTGCTCTGCTCAAAGGTCTGCACATCCAGGTATTCGGACAGTTCCGAGACGCGTGCAATGCGCTGGTCTCTAAGGTCATTTGCATTGCTGCCGTCTGACTCCCTACTAACAATTTGACCATTGAGAGTAGCGATCTCACTTGTAATCTGGTTGATCCTTTCTATTCCAATACCAACAGCACTTGTTAAATCCGTCTCTATCTGCGTCAAATCGCTGTTCAAGGCGTTAAGTTGTCCTGACAGCAGGCCGGCATGTTCATATAGGGCAATCCGCTCGGGAACTCCTGACGGGTTGTTTGAAATATCCTGCCACGAATTCCAGAAACCGGAGAGCAGTGCACTAATACTGGTTTCGGAATTTTCGTTAAAAAGCCCCTCAAAGATCCGCATGTAATTTTCCATCTCCTGGGACGATACCATGCTCGATTTTTCCTGCCTGAGCTGCTTTTCGACCAATTGATCAGTGCTTCTGACGATTGAGGTTAAGTCCACACCGCGTCCAAAGAGCTGGCCGCCGTACGGTGCAGGCTCCCTCGCCGTGATGATCGGGTTTTGACGAGAATACTCGGGAGTATTAACGTTGGCAATGTTGTGACCGGTCACATCAACACCATACTGCTGCACACTCAAAGCGGTCCTGGCAACATCGAGTATAGAGAGTATGCCCATGCTTAAACCTCCCTGCTCAGAAATGAATACGAGCCGGATTTACTAAAATGACATTTGTCGTTGTACACAGTTTCTGATCCGTCCGCGCCCGTTATGGTCGCTATGATTTCATCCAGAAACTGCAACGAATCATTGACAAAAGAAATGTTTTCTTTTCTGAAGACCTCAATCTCGCTCTTTAATTTAATAAGCCGCAGGTACAGCTTTTGAAACTCAGCCCTGGATTCTCCGGGGATCAAGTCCATTGTGCGGTTAAGCTCAAAAGTTTTTTGATTTTCCTGCAAATCGAGAGCTGCGATGATTTCCTGCTTAGTGACATTGATTTTTGCACAAATCTCCTCTTTTTCTTTCGATATACTCCACAGTTTATCCAGGTCCAAATTTATCAGAGACTCTCTTTCGTGCTTAAAGCAATAAAGCAGGTCATGGTACAGCATGATCTTTTTGTAAAAAAGCTTTTCAATCAAACGAACATTAGGCGTTTCCATAACTAAACTCCCTATTCTATTTATCGGAAAATCCGGCTGTAAACTAAACTACTATTTTGTGTTTAGTGTTTAGTGTTCGGTCTTTGGTCTTTGGTGCCTCAACAAATTGGTATGTCAGTATATATTTCAAGCAAAACACAAAATACAAAACACTAAACACCCGCTGAATTCGAGCTTTTACGAATTCATCATTTATCGATCCTTGAGGTCTGCAAAAAGTATCTTTGCCAGCCCAATGCCACCGCCTTTAGCAATTCCCAGGGCCAGGTTCTCATCAAGCATCGAGTCCATGATCTGACTCTCGGTACTATTTTCAAAGAGCCCACCCTTCTCAACGGTGGACCGCATAGATTTCAGCATATAGGTTATCAAGATGGATTCAAACTCGGTGCAGGCTTTCTGCAGTTTCTGCAGACCGGCCGTGGAGACATCTTTCTGCACGGCCGCCGCCGGATGCGCTGCAATCGGTTTTAACATATCGCGTCTCCTTTATATAATTTCCAATTCTCCGTGAAGGGCACCCGCCGCCTTCAGCACCTGCAAAATAGTAATAAGATCCCTGGGGGTAACGCCAATTGCGTTTAAACCCTTGACCAGTTCACCGATTGTGTTTCCTGGCGGGATTAAAATAAGCTGGTTTTGCTCCTCGGCGACACGGACATCACTATCCGGAGTAACAATGGTACTGCCTCCCGGTGCCGCGATGATACCGCCACCCACTTCTTTAGGGCCCGCCCCTAAGCCCACAGGTGAAAAGGGCAGCGGTTGTGAAACCTCTTTGGTCTCTTTGATCTGAATACTCAAGTTTCCATGGGCGACAGCAACTTCTTGGATGCTGACATTTTGTCCAATCACCACGGTACCCGTCTTTTCATTAACAATAATTTTGGCAATATTATCAGGTGTGACCTCCAGATCACCGACCCGGGCGATCAGGTTGACCACTTTGCCTTGAAGCCTTGCAGGAATCTTCAATTTTAAGGTGCCCGAATCTATCGGTGTAGCAAGACTCTCTTCCATACGCGTGTTAATGGCATCGGCAACTCTGGTAACCGTATTGAAATCCGGATTGTCTAACATAATAGTCAGCTCTTGTTTATTCATTATCGACAAAGGAATTTCTCTTTCGATCGTCGCTCCGCCGCTTATTCTTCCTACCGTGGGATGATTTTTGGTGACTCCTCCTCCGGCATCCCCGCCCGCGGTATAACCGCCAATGGATACGGCTCCCTGGGCCAGGGCATAAGTTTTGCCGTCCACCCCTTGCAGGGGAGTCAGCAGAAGAGTACCTCCCGACAGGCTTTTAGCGTCTCCAATGGACGATAAGGTTATGTCGATTTTTTTGCCTATGCGGGCAAAGGGCGGCAGGGTGGCGCTCACCATCACAGCGGCAACATTGCTTACTTTGACATCAGCGGCACTGACGTGCACCCCCATGCGTTCCAGCATATTCACCAGGCCCTGGATGGTAAAGCCGGTCCCGCTTTTATCACCACTGCCGTTAAGACCGACGATCAGGCCGTAGCCAAACAGCTGATTGGGCCTGATCCCCTTGATCGAAGCGATATCCTTGATCCTCGCCGGCATACCCATGGCTGGATAAATGAAACCAAACAACAATATAATCAGCAAGTACAATCTAAAACGGCCAGACATAATCAA
>JAQYVS010000360.1 GCA_030145365.1 Desulfofustis sp.
GCCACCTTTGAACTAAAGGATCCGGCTGCCGAAGCAATGAGCGAACTGGACAAAGACACCAGCAAGGCCAACATTCCGGTTTGCAGTAATTTCGTCAAAAGCCGTGAAAAGGGTAGCGATGCTTACTGGTCCGCTCTGACATGGCTCGTCGAATACATGGACGCCGCCGATGCGGGGCGATCCGCGGATTACGACCCCGATGCCATGGCCCGTTGGATCGACGACTATTGCAACCAAAATCCCGGGGACAGCCTGGGCACTGCCGCGGAAGCATTCGTTAAAACATCCTTGTAGTCAGGGTTATTGGTCGACTCGCGGCACCCTGATCGGGTCGGCAGGTTGGGCCCTGATTTGCGGTTGTCTGGAGTACATGAAGGAGGATGCTATGGAGTGCGAACCGGAAATAGCCCTGTCGCAAGCAGAATGTTAAATTAAGTTTTTAGTCGATACCGGGAGAGTCCTTATGACCATTGATCAGTTAACCGTTTTTCTGGGTTGGAGCACCGTGGTAAACGCAGCTTTGATGTTGTGGGCAGTTATCGCGCTCGCCCTGATGCCAAACCTCGTTTATAAAACACAGGGCCTGGTGACCAATTTAAGCCGCGAAGAATTGGAAAAAACAATGTACAGCTTTTTAGGCCTCTTCAAGCTGGGAATTATTTTTCTTAACTTTACGCCCTACCTCGTTTTACGCCTGTTCTTTTGATATGAACTGAACATTATTCTTTAAGTAATTCAGGATTACTTAACCACTTACAAAGCGTCAAACTCGTTGCCAGAATAATAATAGCCGCAGGAAGGCCGCCCAGGTTGGATAGCATCTTGATGCCGTCTATGCCTACAAAACTCACCATCGTCCAGGAAACAATACCTATAATTGCTCCCCATAAAACTTTGACACCCAGGCCCGCTTTCTCATCGGATTCGGCAGTAAACCCAGTGGTGCACAAGTTACCTATTGCATCAGTGTTTGAGTCTGCCGCAGTTACATAGGAAATGTATGCAACGAAGATGAGCACCAAAGTCATGGCTTCACTCAAGGGTAATTGCCTGAATACCATATAGAGCAGCTTCTCCACTCCGGATTCATTAAGGGTAGTACTTAGTATCCCCGCTTGTGTCATATCTATATGAATCGCGGTACCGGAGAAAATGGCTATCCAGATTATGGCGAACAGGGCAGGAAATATCAGGTTGACCTGAAGAAACTCACGAACGGTATAACCACGCCCAATTTTTCCCAGGAACAAGGCGCTGATGGGTGCCCATGCAAACCAGACGGCCCAATTGAATACACTCCATGACTGTGGCCATTTATCACCCGAAGCAGCACCGGTAAATAAGCTCAATTCAAAAAAGTTACCCAGGTAAGAGCCAAGTCCCTCGGTGCCAAAAGACAAAATAAACGCAGTTGGGCCAAAAACAAAAACAAACAGGCCCAACAGCAGCAACAGCCACGCATTTATTGCTGATAATTTGGCAATCCCTTTTTGCAGTCCGCTGGCTGCGGAGAGAACAAAAGTAGCGACAATCAGGCTGACAGCTACGCCTAACGTAAAAGGCGTCGTCTTCAAGTCAATAAACTCGCCAATTCCTCCCACCAGGGTGATCGCTCCGGTCCCCAGGGAAGATGCCATACCTGCCACCAGCGCATACAAGGCAATCGTGTCAATGATTTGCCCTTTTCTTCCCAGGACATGGGTTCCAAAAACCGGCTGCAAAGAACTACTGATGGAAAAGGGGAGTTTCTTATTATAGAAAACCAGCGCAAATACCAATGAAGGAAC
>JAQYVS010000404.1 GCA_030145365.1 Desulfofustis sp.
CGGTTCATCCGACTAAAGCGTACTTGGTTTCATGAATTGCCATTATTTTCAGCTTAAAAATAGCGGCAGAGTGACCGGCAGATACTGCGGCTCTCAAAAAGGCCATTCCGTCAATGTTCGGCATCTTGATATCCCAGAGGACAAAATCAAATTCCTGCTTCTCCAAAGCTTGAGACCAACCTCCATCGCCATCCGTATCCAGGCAGTCGTCCTGCCCTGTGAGTAGTGCAGGCCATATATTTGCATTACCCTTCCTGCATTATTTTTATCACCCGTTCATCAAGACAGGTGCGCAAAAAAGTATTCATCGGTTGCTGTTCACCTGAATCATAATATTTCAACATAAGGCGATTAAACTCTAATTGACGTTTTGCCGGAAGATTGATAGCAGGGAATCCACTGTTCAACAACAACCCATTCATCATAAAACGCCCCATGCGCTTATTCACATCATAAAAAAACTGCGCTCTTGCCATGCTGAGAAAGACAAAAATGGCCCGGTCATAAATGTCTCTGAAATCCAGTGCTTTTTTTACCATACTCTCAAATATATCCGGTAGCTTATGAGCCCCAGGCGGCATGTACTCTGTGCCGGCTATTGTAACCGCGCCAGAGCGAAACCGGCCCCATTCCAGAGCTTCATTTTTTGCTGCCACCTGATGAAGTTCACAGGTTTTTTCAGCTGTCAGCTCAAACTCATCCTGTTCCAGCCATGTAAATAATGTCCGCCATGCTCGAGCCTGATTTAATGCAATTTGCTGATCAGCCAGCTTGTGCCCACCAACAGTTATGCCTTCAAGCAACGTCTGAATTTCGGGCAAAGTGAAATTGATTCCTTCAAGGTTGACTGCGTCACAGACCAACTCAGACAGTTGCCGACGGGCAAGCATTATCGCCTTATCTTTATTCGGTTTCATTTTCCATTGAGTATCTACCACAAATTTCTCCTGAGAGTCTGAATGGAGGAAAGAGTACTTTCGGCCAGAGGACTGGCCTCCTACTGTAACAGCTGCAGGAACCCTGTCCCGTGGGCGATAAGAATGCCGGAGAAAAAAATCATGTGCATAATTTATCCGACCATAAATCATTCAGAAAATCTTTCCAGTACAGGGCATGGAATCTGCCTTGACTGCTATTGACCTGGTCCTGACTGACAAGGACATACTTTTGAAAAACCTTTTCCTGCTCAAGGATTTTCAATCCCTTAAAATCTCTGTTGGATACTTTACTTGATGCTTTAACTTCTATGGCCGTTTGGTTGCCAATTAAAAAATCAACTTCATGCCCGTGGGTTGATCGCCAAAAGGCCTGTTCATGTTTTTTTCTGCTATAACTGAGATAGGCACGGATTTCCATACCAATGAACTGTTCAAAACTCTTGCCGTAGAGGTTTGAATTGCGATCAAGTGTCTCGGTACCGGAAAGCACATGCGTAACCCCGGGATCAAAAAAATAAAATTTTGCAGTACTAATTGCTTTACGCATTTTTGATTCCGTCCAGGCAGGAAGAAGAAATCCCACCAGGGTATCTTCAAGAAGTGAAACATATTCGGTTACAGTGGAAGGCGGTACCTGGCAGTCGTTAGCCAGTTTGGTAAAGTTGATTATCTCTCCATTTGCCAGGGCAATGGTACGCAGGAATCGTGAAAAGGGCGGTAATTTCCGAATAAGCCCCTCGGCCATGATTTCTTCTTTCAGGTAGGTATTGACATAGGCGTCAAGTTCTTCCCCGGGATACTCACTCAGATAGACAGCGGGCAAGCCGCCATAAAGGAGATATCTCTCAAGGTTGAAATCAGGGATCTCCTTCCAGGTCAAGGAAAACAAACGGGAGTCCCATACCCGGCCCGCAAGAAGGTTTGCTTTTCCTCGCCGTAGTTTTCTGGCGCTGCTCCCCGTGAGCAGAAAGGTGATATTTTTATTTTCAATCAACCGGTGAACTTCATTGAGAAGTTCCGGAATACGTTGAATTTCGTCAATAACGACAAGGTCGGTCTTACGGCCGGCACGAATTATGGATTCCAGATCATGTGGCGAATCCAATAGCCGTAGATACAGCCTGGTATCAAGAAGATCAATAACGGTTGAAATTTTCGATAACTGACGTTTGATGAGCGTTGACTTGACCGTTGCCCGGGGGCCAAAAAAAAAAGATTTTTTAGTCAGCAGATTATTCAGATTTAAGGTTCTTGCAAGTTGCATATAACCTCCCCACGCTGCTATTGTGAATTATCCGGACAATTCACAATATCGGCGTGGGCTAAAACGTACAAGTTTAAAGACCTCTGAGGGTCGTAACTTACTGATTCAAATCCCATATTCCTTGATTTTGCTCAGCAATGAAGGATAACTGATCTCTAAAAGTTCAGCGGCCCGGCTCTTGTTGCCGTCGGTGGATTCAAGTGCTCTTGAGATGAGGCGGTGTTCGAGCATTCTGCGGCCCTCCTTGATAGAAAAGGTGCCCATAATATCATCCAACCGCCGATTATGCTCTCGGCCCCCCAGTTTATCCGGGAGGTTCTCCGGCAGGATAACATTTTTTTCTGTCAGGATAACGGCCCGTTCAATGACGTTTTCCAGTTCACGGACATTGCCCGGCCAGGGATGGCGCATCAACAGTTTCATTGCCGCCCGGGATACACTCCGTACACTTCCTGCATCTATACGGGCTGTAAACTTTTCTATAAAATAATCGCAGAGCAAAGGAATATCCCCTGCACGTTCTCGAAGCGAAGGGACATGAACATTAATGACATTGAGCCGATAAAAAAGATCCTCCCGAAATCGTCCTTCCTGAACTTCATCTGCAAGTTTTTTGGCGGTGGCTGCTACAATACGAACATCAATCTTTGTACTTTTATTAGATCCTATCTGCCTGATTTCATGTTCCTGCAGAACCCGCAGCAGTTTTACCTGCATGACAAGCGGCAGTTCGCCAATTTCATCAAGAAACAGGGTACCGCCGTTCGCTTCTTCAAAGAGGCCTTTCTTCTCCCGGTCAGCACCGGTAAAGGCCCCTGTGACGTAGCCAAAGAATTCACTTTCCAGCAGGTTTTCCGGCACACTGCCGCAGTTGACGGCAACAAAGGGTTTTGCCGCCCTTGGACTTTTATCATGTATACCGTGGGCAACCAGTTCCTTGCCGGTTCCGGACTCACCGGTAATCAAAACCGTTGTAATATGCCTGGCCACTTTATCGACAAGCAGAAACACATCCTGCATGGGTTTACTCTTGCCGATCATTGTTCCAAGGCCAAGTGAACTTTCAAGCCCGGCGATCTTCTTTTTCAAGAGAACATTTTCCCGCCGTAACCGTTCCCGCTCCTCAGCCTTTTTCAATACCAGCACAACCTCATCCGCCTTAAACGGTTTAGAGATATAATCATAAGCCCCGTGCTTCATAGCCTCAATGGCGGTATCAACCGTACCGAAAGCAGACATCATGATAATAGTGGCAGAGTGTCCGGCAGATACTGCGGCTCTCAAAAAGGAGATGCCGTCCATGTTCGGCATCTTGATATCGCAGAGGACAAAATCAAATTCCTGGTTCTTCAAAAGCTTGAGACCAACCATACCGTCACTGGCCGTATCCACGCTGTAGTCCTGCCCTGTGAGCAGTGCAGACAACATATGCCGCATATTGTCTTCATCATCAATAATAAGGACCTTTTTTGCAGGATCAGGCATTATGGGTTTGGTTAGACACTGGCATCAACTTTTTGGTGAAGGGCATCCCATCCTAGAATTTTTCTATCAGCGGTCATAAGTGTGGCAGAATTTTCAAGGGCCGTGGCAACAATCATACGGTCGGCAGGATCACCGTGAAATGCTTGCAACTGGTCTGCACGGAGGGCTGTGGAACCCTGTAGAGGGATTTCCAACAAGCCGGTTTGCAGCAATTCCAAACGCCAGACATCAAGCTCTATTCGAATGTCAAGCCGCCCTTTTTCAACAAGCATGGCAATTTCCCAAAAACTAATAGAGGCCACAGCAAGCTGACCTGTTGCCAACGCCTTGTTCATTGTCTGCAATGCATTTGCTCCAAGTCGCGGGTTGCCTTCGTCCAGCCAGACTAGAACGTGTGTATCACAAATGAGCATTATGCTGCATCCCAATCAATATCTAAAGGGGTAATTAGATCATCTTTACTCTGAATTTTCCCCGCATGCATACCAAAAAGTGTTTCCGGTTTCTTACTATATGCTTTCAGGATGGAGACAGGTTTACCGTTTTTTGTTATTATGATTTCCTCTCCGGTCTGATTTACCTCATCCATCAAGTGCAGACATTTTGCTTTGAATTCCGATGCTTTGATTGTTTGCATGCCGCTCCTCCCATATTGTATCACTTTTCATAATGACTATAGTCATTATCATGGTCACTGACAAGTTGTCGTACGAGTTATAGGAAGAAACACAGACAGCACGCTCCCCTGCCCCAGGGTACTTTCCATCTCCATTTTGCCACCTATGGATTCAATAATCGACAGGGAAACTGACAGCCCCAGTCCCGTACCCTT
>JAQYVS010000418.1 GCA_030145365.1 Desulfofustis sp.
AGTCCTTGACTGGACAGTTATCGGCAGAACCGGTACCAAACGTTATGTACAGCCATCAATATCTTTGATAAAAGAAAAAGGACGGTCCGTTGGGTTTCGGGGATTTTTACGGGATGTCTCCGAACACAAAAGAGCCCAGGCATTGAAACAGTCCAAGTTGGCTGCTGAAGGAGCCAGCAGAGCTAAAAGTGAATTTTTAGCCAACATGAGCCACGAAATCCGGACCCCCCTGAACTCAATTATCGGCCTAATCGAGCTGACACTCGATACGGACCTGAACCCCAGCCAGAGGGAAGACTTGGAAGTTGTCATGGCCGCCGCCCATTCTCTTCTTTCCATAATTAACGATATACTCGATTTTTCCAAGATAGAAGCCGGGAAGCTGGAACTGGAGGAAACCGCATTTAACCTGAGAGACTTTCTGGGAGAGTCATTGAAAATCGTGGCTGCCAAGGCCCTTGAAAAGCGCCTTGAACTGGCCTATCGCATCGCAAACGATGTGCCTGACAGCATTGTCGGCGATCCGACCCGCTTGCGTCAGATAATATTTAACCTGGTAAGCAACGCGATCAAATTTACGGAAGAGGGTGAAGTCGTTGTAAATGTGCAACTCGATCATCGCAGCGAAACTGAAGCCCTGGTCCATTTCTCTGTCGCTGACACCGGCATCGGCATTCCGCTTGAAAAGCAGGAAACCATATTTGGCGCCTTTGGCCAGGCTGACGGCAGCACTTCACGCCGGTTCGGCGGTACAGGCCTTGGATTGACCGTATCCGCCCAACTGGTGGGTCTGTTGGGCGGCCGAATCTGGGTTGAAAGCCAACCGGAAAAGGGGAGCACTTTTCATTTTACCGCCAAATTTGCTTTACAACCAGCAGAGAAGAAAGGAACAGCTTTGCCGTTTGATGCTGATCTAAGCAATCTGAATGTGCTGGTAGTAGACGACAACGCCACCAGCCGACAAATCATCCAGGAGCTGTTGGAAAACTGGCAAATGATTCCAACAGGTGCAGCCGGAATGGAAGAAGCCCAGCAGATTCTCATCCCGGCCGAAGGTCGGAAGACTCCGTTTAAGCTGATTATAATCGACTCGGACATGCCGGATGCGGATGGGTTTATGCTTGCCCGTTGGATTACTAATCAAGACGCTCTGGATATCAGCGTAATCATGATGCAAATCTCCTCATCCAGCCACAGCCAAGTCGATCTTGATCAGTTGGGCGTTAAGGCCTGCATTACTAAACCGGTACGCGCTTCCGACTTGCTCGATGCAATGTTGATCGCCCTCGGTATTGCCGAACCACGAACTGCAATTGATTCAAAGGCGCCTGATCGAATATTTAAAAAAGATCTTCGTTCCTTGAATATTCTTGTAGCGGAAGACACGCCTTTTAATCAAAAATATATTACGCGCCTGTTGGACCGCTGGGGCCACCAGGCAACGGTGGCTGAAAACGGCCGTAAGGCAGTAGAGGCTTTAGTCAACAAAAAATTCGATCTGATTCTTATGGACGTTCAAATGCCGGAAATGGACGGTTTCGATGCTACGGTCCGGATTCGCCAATTGGAAAAACAGACTCGAAGACATACGCCGATTATTGCTATGACTGCTCACGCCATGAAAGGTGATCGGGAACGATGTATTGAAGCCGGCATGAACGAATATATCTCAAAACCCATCAACACGGATATCCTCCTGAATGTCATCCAAACCCTTGTGCCGCAAGAATCTTCCAAACCTTCTGTGGTCGAAACGGTCTTAAAAGACCGACCGATTTTCGATTCAGAGGCGCTGCTGAAGGCTTTTGATC
>JAQYVS010000432.1 GCA_030145365.1 Desulfofustis sp.
GAAGCGTGGATGGGACATGGCGGACGTGGACTCACTTCAACAATCGTTGCCGCTGAAGTGATCCCTACCTGCCATCCTCTTGGACCTAATAACAAACTTGTTTTTGCGCCAGGACTGCTCTCCGGCACGGCAGCCGCTAACTCTGGAAGGCTTTCCGCCGGGGCCAAAAGCCCCCTGACCGGAACCATCAAAGAAGCAAATGCTGGTGGTACGGCAGCACAGTATCTGGCACGTTGCGGCTGTAAAGCTTTGATTATTGAGGGACAGCCTAAAGACGACAAGTGGTACAGCATTTCGGTCTCGCCTGATGGCATAAGCATCAGCGAGGAAACCGAGTTGATCGGTAAAGGCAATTTTGCTGTTGTTGAAGCGCTTGCTGAAAGACTTGAAGGTAAACAGTCTGTCATCACCATTGGTCCAGCGGGCGAAATGAAGATGTGTGCTGCCAACATTTCAGTAAAAGATCCCGATGGAAACTTGAGGTCTCATGGCCGAGGCGGGCTTGGGGCCGTCATGGGTTCGAAAAAAGTTAAATTTATCACTGTTGATCCGCAAGACGCCAAGGTTAAAATCGCTGACCCAGACAAGTTCAAAGATGCTAACAGAGCCTTTGCCAAATCTCTCGTAGACAATCAAATCAGCCAGGCTCTCGGGACATACGGGACCAATGTAATGGTTAATATCATCAACGAGTCAGGCGGATTGCCAACCAAGAACTTTTCCAAAGGTCAGTTTGAAGGCCATGAGAAGATTTCCGGTGAAACCATGCACGATATCATCGAGGAGCGTGGTGGAAAGCCAAAACATAACTGCCATAAAGGGTGCGTTATCCAATGTTCTCAGATCTTTAACGACCCCGATAGAAAATATAAGACCTCTGGTTTTGAGTATGAAACTATTTGGGCTGTAGGAGCAAACTGCTGTGTTGACAACCTTGATCACATAGCTGAAGCAGATCATCTGATGGACGATATTGGAGTTGACAGTATCGAGATTCCGGTAGCCTTTGGCGTCGCAATGGAGGCAGGGATCCTTGAATTTGGTGATGGGGAGGGTATTTGCCGTATTCTGCGTGAAGACATTGCTAAAGGAACGAGTCTTGGTCGTATTATTGGCTCCGGCACAGCGGTGGTAGGTAAAGCGTTCGGTGTTACCAGGGTTCCAGTTGTCAAGAACCAGGGTATTCCAGCCTATGACCCGCGCGCCATCAAGGGAATGGGAATTACTTATGCAACCTCTACAATGGGTGCCGATCATACAATGGGCTATGCAGTAGCGACAAATCTTCTCAATGTTGGAGGTTCTGTTGACCCGCTTTCCAATGAAGGGCAGGTTGAACTCTCCAGAAATCTACAGATTGCCACCGCTGCGATTGACTCGACCGGTATGTGTCTTTTTATCGCTTTTGCAGCCCTTGATGACGAAACTTGTTTGCCGGCTCTTGTTGAATTAATCAACGCTCGCTTTGGAATCGGCCTGACTGGTGATGATGTTGTGAGTCTTGGAAAAACCATACTTAAAACCGAAAAAGGGTTTAATGAGGCAGCAGGATTCACCAATGCGGATGATCGTTTACCGGAGTTCTTTGCAACCGAGCCACTTCCTCCGCATAATGTTGTTTGGGATATGCCGGATGAAGAAATTGACTCATTTTGGGACTTCTAGATGGAACTTACGGTCAAACTTTTTGCTAACTTCCGTGACAATCGATTTGTCACGGAAGTTAGAAGTTATCCTGAAAACACGACTGTTGGGGATATCGTAACTGATCTTGTAATTGATCATGACGAAGTTGGTGTCCTCATGATCAATTCCAGACACTGCCAGTTCGAAACAACCCCAAAGAAAAACGATATTTTGGCAATCTTTCCTGTAGTTGGGGGGGGATGATTTTCTGTTGATTCTCATGTAGCAGGTTAAGGCCTGACAGCCACTAGTAAAAATGAAACATATTGTATTCCAGGTTCCAGAAGAAAAAATAAGTTCCTATGCTACCTTGCTCCAATTTGGAATTTTGCTTGAATACCAAGTTGGGCAGCCTATTGGAACATTTATAAATGACCTGCCGGGTATCGACATGGATTATATTGTCGACCGGATTCAGACGATTTTTCTTGATGGTAATGCCGTTGATGACATGGAAACACCGTTTAGAACAACTTCTCGAACTCTTGCCCTGTCGGCAGCAATGCCAGGGCTGGCCGGGGCGATATTTCGCAAGAATAGCATGCATGCGGCTTTGAGAACTTTTGACTCAAAGACTGCTTCAGGTGCTCAAACTGACAAAAAAATCCTGGTTTGCCTGAAACTCTTCAATACGATCGCAAGCGAAAAAGG
>JAQYVS010000087.1 GCA_030145365.1 Desulfofustis sp.
GGAAAGAGATAGATCTGACCTATCCGGACTGTAAAACGAATGCTGAAATTGGTAAAAGTGATCTGGCGGTAATAGGTGTTCCCGTCTACTCTGGCAGGGTACCGGAGCTTGCTGCCAGGAGGATGAAAGAAATCAAAGGCAACGGATCCTCTGCAGTAATCGTGGCTGTTTACGGTAACAGGGAGTATGAAGATGCTCTTGCGGAGCTGCGGGACATCGTAGTCGATATGGGGTTTCAGGTTGTTGCCGCAGCGGCTTTTATCGGTGAGCATTCCTTTTCAACAGCTGAGCTGCCGATCGCTGCAGGTCGACCCGATACTGAAGATCTGGATAAAGCGAGTGGTTTCGGGCGCTCGATAAGGCAGTTGCTGGTATTACCCAAAAAGAGCAGTGCAAAAGAGCTTAATATACCCGGTAATGTTCCCTACAAAGAGGGGATGAAAAATCTTCCTTTCACACCGATAGTCGATCATGCAACCTGTTCCCCGTGCGGAACCTGTATTGAGAATTGCCCCACTGGGGCCATTTCTCTGACAGATCTGATTGTTATGGATGTGGACAGCTGTATCCTTTGTGCATCCTGCATCAAAATATGTCCAGATGAGGCTGTCAGTTTTAAATCAACCCCCATGGCAGAAAGGATAGTTGCATTAAACGAGAACTGCAGTGCGCGAAAAGAGCCGGAGCTCTTTTTCTAAGTTGTGGATTTTTTTGAGACGTAGGGGAAAAATCTGTAGATTGATGTTAACGACAGAAGGCTCATGATAATCAAACCTGAATTCGATCCCGGATCGAGCTCAGGTTTGATTAATTTCAGTCGGCTTCGTCAATATCAATGACACCGGTTGGGCAGACAAAGGAGCATGCTTTACAGCCAACGCAGGTCTCGGAAAGTTCTGCAAACGGTGTCTCTATCGTTCTCAGACTGCCGCGGTGAGCAAAACTGATTGCATTTCTTTTGGAAATCTCACTGCAGGCTCGGACGCATAATCCACACAGAATACAGTTGCTGGTCTCATTTTCTCTCAGCTTGAATCTCGTGTCCCTGACACCATACTCATGAGCAAGGTCAAGAATTACCTGAGAATCGGGTGAGCGAGCAAGATACAGTTCCAGCATGACCTTACGTGTCTTCCTAACCCGTTCGGTATCGGTTTCCACTTCAATTCCTTCCTGGGCTGGATACAGACAGGCGGGCTGGATGGAAGGCCAGCCGCGTTTTGTCACTTCCACAAGGCAGAGGCGGCATGCTCCATAGGATGACATCTCCTCGTGATAACAGAGTGTGGGAATTTTAACCCCCTGTTCACGGGCAACCTCGAGTATGGTTGTGCCTTCTTTTACCTCTAATTCTTTGCCGTTGAACGTGAATGTAACCATGTATTATCTTCCTTGATTAATCTACGGCATCGAACTTACAAACTTCCTTGCAAATACCGCATTTTATACATTTTTCCTGGATTATTTCTGCGACGTCTTTTTTCTTCCAGATAACGGCGTCAGCTGGACAATTCTTGAAACAGAGGCCGCACTTCTTGCAATTGTCAGTTATCACTGTGTATTCAAACAGCGGCTTACAGACCTTGGCATGACACTTCTTGTCCCTGATATGGGTAAGATATTCATCCTTGAAGTACTGCAAGGTACTGAGCACCGGGTTTGCCAGAGAGGTGCCAAGACCGCAGAGAGACGCATCGGTAATAGCTTTGCAGAGGTCCTCCAACAGTTCAATATCTTCTTCCCGTCCTTCGCCGCTGCAGATGCGATCGAGGATCTCGATCATTGCGGACGAGCCGTCACGGCAGGAGACGCATTTACCACACGATTCTTCATTGCAGAATTCGATGAAATACTTTGCCACGTTGACAATGCAGGCACTTTCATCCATGACGATCATGCCGCCGGAGCCCATGATTGAGCCGGCTTCCTTGAGCTGATCGAAATCAACGGGCATATCGAGCTTATCTGCCGGCAGGCAACCGCCGGATGGTCCACCGGTCTGCACCGCCTTGAACTGCTTTCCGTCTGGAATGCCACCGCCAATTTCGTAAATGATCTTACGCAGGGTGGTGCCCATTTCGACCTCGATCAGTCCAGTATTTACAATGTTGCCAACCAGTGAGAAGACCTTGGTACCTTTGCTCTTTTCTGTACCCATTGAGGCGTACCAGTCACCGCCTTTGTCGATGATGACAGGTACATTGGCAAAGGTCTCGACGTTATTCAGCACAGTTGGTTTTTCCCAAAGTCCCTTGTCCGTGGCATGGTCGTATTTAACAGTCGGTTCGCCGGGAAGCCCTTCTATTGAAGCGCGCAGGGCACTTGACTCGCCGCAGACAAAGGCGCCTGCCCCCTGCTTGATGAACACGTCAAAGCTAAAATCAGTACCGAAAATATTTTCGCCCAACAACCCGTATTCTCGGGCCTGTTCGATGGCGGTCCTGAGAATCGAGGTGGCCAGCGGATATTCTGCACGAATATAGACATAGCCTATGGTGGACCCACAACCGTATCCGGCAAGTGCCATACCCTCGATAACCGAATGGGGGTCCGACTCAATGATACTCCTGTCCATATAGGCGCCGGGATCGCCTTCATCGGCATTGCAGATGATATACTTGGGACTGCCGGTCGCTTTTGCAGCCGAGCCCCATTTTCTTCCCGCTGAGAAGCCGCCACCACCACGCCCACGCAGGCCGGAAACGCTCACATGGTCGACGATATCCTCGGGCTTCATCTGGGTCAAAGCTTTGGAGAGCGCACGGTAGCCACCGGTTGCTATGTACTCGTCGATCTGCTCCGGATCAATCAGTCCCCGGTTTTTCAGGGCCACCAGGGTCTGGTGACCGAAAAAGCCGACATCGAGCAGATCCGGGACACCTTCAGTATCATCGGTTGGTGCCACTACCTCTTGAGCGGGCCGGGGATCACCAAAAATTCTCTCGTTACCGATCCCCAAAGCAAACTCTTCTACGACCTTTCCTTCCCCCACATGATCCGCTAAAATCTGTAAGGATGAATCACCGTCGAGGCTCACATAATGGACGGGGTCTTGCCCTTGAAGTTCGACCGTCATCATAGGTTCCTGGCAGCACATTCCTGCACAGCCAGAGGTGGTGAGCAGCACATCCGGATGACTGTTTTGCGCAAATTCCTCTTTAAGAGTGGTCAGCACTTTACCTGCGCCGGCGGCAATCCCGCAAGTACCCATGTGCACGGTTATCTTAGCCCGGCCCGCACCTTCACTGAGCTGGGTCGCCTTTTGCACCCGTTCGGTAATCTTCTCAAGATCTTCGATATTCAGCTTCTGCATCTTCTCTGTGTATTAGTGCCTTGTGAATTTAGACGACCATCATTCTCGCATAATGCGGCTATCCCTGATACTGCTTGACGATCTCTGACATTTTCTTCCTGGTTACTAGACCATGTACGTCCTCGTTTACCGTCAGCACGGGGGCGAGGCCGCAACAACCAATGCAGCGCACCTCCTCAATGGTGAACAGTCCGTCCTCGGTCGTTTCACCGCTCTGGATGCCGAGCATCGGCTCGAGCGTCTCAATAATCCCTGCTGCGCCCTTAACGTGGCATGCCGTTCCAGTGCAAACCGTAATCTTGTGTTTGCCCACCGGTGTCAGGCTGAAGGCATTGTAAAAGGTGGCAATTCTAAACACCGTACTCAATGGGACATCAAGCTCTTTTGAGATTTGGCGCAGTGCCCCTTCCGGCAAGTAGTTGAAGGCGCCGTTTATATCGTGGAGAATCGGCATCACCGCACCGGGATCATCGCGGTGACTATCAATAATATCAACAACTTGCCGCTTATCATGGCGGGCAAATTTAATCTTTTTCTTATCTTCTGATATCAGCATCTTGCCCTCTCGGGCAAAGGTCCATTTCGATCGTGTATCGAAGGTGTCCGTATCAGCCAAGCCTTTGACGGTACCTATCAGATCCGGTACGAAAAGTTCAATGTCCTCTTTGACCTTTACCTGGCAGGCAAGTCTGGTGCCGGTCTTCTTTTCTTCCTTGCTGATAAACATTTCTTCGGTCGGCAAGATGTCACCGCCGCCGCTTTTGACGTTTAACTTGCAGAAACCACAGCTTCCCCGGCCACCGCAGGAAGCCGGAATTTCCATACCTTTATCAATGAGGATTGACAGAAGCGTGGAGCCGCCTTGAACGGTAAATTCATTTTTACCATCATCTT
The DNA here is from genome assembly GCA_030145365.1 of Desulfofustis sp. Classification (GTDB taxonomy): domain Bacteria; phylum Desulfobacterota; class Desulfobulbia; order Desulfobulbales; family Desulfocapsaceae; genus JABDQA01. The sequence goes on from JAQYVS010000087.1 coordinate 4,208, forward strand.
CTTCGACGGAAACTTTACAATCGCCGTATGAGACCAGCAGTTTGTCGGCAATCAGGAGTATTACAGTTAGAGTGAGCAGTATCGCGGTAATAATCCCGATAGGAAGTAGCGTCTCTATAGTCATTACGCAGTGGCTCCCAAGGGTTTTGGTGGGTTAGTAAGGTTGTTTCCTTGTTTCTTGATCGAAACCATTTGATTCAGGGCCTTGTGCTGTCAGACCATACCGCTGAAGCCCATAAAGGCCAGCGCCATGATTCCGGTTATTATCATTATAATCCCAGGGCCTTGCAGTCCCTTTGGGACACGGCCTATGAGATCAAGTTTCTCGTAAATGGCTGCAACCATTATCATCGCCAGCCAAAAGCCTATAGCGGCTGAAATTGAGTAAACTACTGCCTGGATATAGGAGAGATTTTCCACCGTGGTTACCTTTAACGAGATAAAAAGCACGGTGCAGTTTACGGTGATCAACGGCAGAAAAATACCAAATGATGCCTGCAAAGCCGGGAAGAACCGCTCCATTATCATCTCAACCAGCTGCACACAGGCTGCAATTACAATAATAAAAACAATATATTGTATGATCAAGCTGCCGGTGGCCTCAAGAATCTGGTAAATCACCCAGTTTGCTGATGAGGTCAGCGTGACAACGAAGATGACTGCAGCCCCCATACCAAACGCGGTTGTCAAACTTCTCGACAAAGCCACAAAGGGGCACATGCCAAGAAGATAGAAAAGTGCGACGTTTTGGATCAGCAGCGCCGTAATGAATATCGACAATAATGATGTTTCGCCCATAGTAATGCCTTTTTACTCGTATTATCGATTAACCTGCAATCAACCTTTACTTGGTGGTTCGACTCCAGCCCAGGTTCTTGTTATCCAGAGGAAAACACCCAGGACGAAAAAAGCACCGGCAGGTGCGGCCAGTACGACCCAGTCAACCCAGTTGGCCGGGGTTACTTTAACTCCAAGCAGGGTGCCAAATGCAAATATTTCCCGGAAAATGGCAATGGCCATAAGTGTATAAGCGTATGCTAGACCGTTTGCCAGGGCATCCAGTAGTGAAAGTTTTGGTGGGTTCTGAACAAAGAACGCTTCTGCTCTACCCATAATGATGCAGTTGGTTATAATCAGCGCCACATATGGTCCCATGGCTTCACTGATGGTCGGGAAAAATGCTTTTAAAACCAGGTCAACTATGGTGACCCCCGAGGCAATGGTGATCATATAAATGATAATCCTTACCCGGGAAGGTATGACTTTTCTTAACAGGGAAATGATAACTGCCGTTAAGATCAGTACAAATATGACCCCAGCACTCATGGCAATGGCATTTTCAACCTTATTAGAAATTGCCAGAGCAGAGCAGATTCCCAGCGTTGCCGAACTTATCGGATGTTCCCGCCAGATCCCATTTTTAATGGTCTTAGCGCCTTTTTTTCCGAATACTTGTTTTAGATTCATTTTCTACTGCCCGATCAACGTTGTTTTTTCTTTTACGTTCTTATTGAGAATCTTTTCCAGAGCATTGCAGGTCAGTGTAGCACCGGTGATGGCATCAACTTCGTTATCGGCTGAAGCAGTGCCGGCAGCCACAATCATCAATTCGGGAACAACCTTCTTATCCCTGAAATTGATCAGATTATCAGCTGCAAGTACCCGGCTTCCCAACCCCGGAGTTTCACTCTGTTGAATGATGGCGATACCCTTAATTACCTGTTTGTCTGAAGAAAGGGCTATTACACCGCTCATGGCTCCCTGAGATCCGGGCCCGGTAAACTCAAAAGCCACACTGCCGTCTTCGGCTTTATAGATCGTTTGCCCATCGATTTCTTCTGCTTTGACATTGGTAGTAAAAACCTGCTCGACCGTGTCGGCTTCGTAGGGGATTACCAATGCCTCAAGAACCTTTTTACGTTTTTTCTCGATCAGGTATTTCTCAATCCTCGGTCCGGTCCAGGTATCAACGGCAACGAGCGCGGTTGCCCAGAACACCCCGAACACCAGGACAAACCCAATCATTTTGATCTTGTCTATCACACCATCTCTCCAAGCAAGGCTTTAACCACTAAAAAAAACCTTAAGTCTTCACACTTTTATAGCGCATCGAAATAACTACGTGGTCAATCAATGGCGTAAAGGCATTCATGATAACGATGCTAAACATTACACCTTCAACGTAACCGGAAAATACACGGATAAGTACGGTTAGAAGACCACAGCCGATTCCAAAAATAAACTTGCCTGGGACGGTAAACGGTGAGGTTACCGGATCACAGGACATAAACATGGCGGCGAATAAGACGCTGCCGCCTAACAGGTTAAAGAGACCGAAATTGAATGCCGTTGACACAAGACCGCCGGAGGCCGCAGCACCATCTCCACCTGAGCTAACCCCGCCGAATAAACTGATGGCGAAGGCAAAGATGAAAACGGAGCATAGATACGAAACCGGAACACGCCAGTTACTGACTCTGGTGAGCATCAGAAAGATGCCGCCGATTATGATGCCGAGTCGAAATGTTTCACCGGCACTACCCGAGGGTATTCCCATCAGAAGATCGGCTGCCGGGGTCAGGACCCCCTGGGTTTTGGCAAGCGCCATCGGAGTTGCAGTTGATACCGCATCCACGGCACCCCGCCAGGCACCCGGCGCAGTCCAGCCGCTCGTCATAATTGTGGGAAAGGCAATCGTTATAAAAAGCCTGCCGACCAGTGCTGGGTTAAAAATATTATGGCCGGTTCCGCCAAATACCTCTTTACCGAAAAATACACCAAAGAAAATGCCCACTGCCACAACCCATAAAGGAGTTGCCGGTGGCAGTATCAGAGGAAAGAGAATACCTGTGACGAAAAAGCCCTCATGAATTTCAGTTTTTCGTATACAGGCGAAAATGACTTCCACAATGCCGCCCACCGCATAGGAAACCAGGATCATCAAGAGGATCCGAGGCCCGAAGAAATAGATGGAGGCACAGATACTGGGCAGCAGGGCAACGATCACAATGGTCATATACCGCTTGATATCCAAAGGATCACGCACATGCGGCGCAGTTGCCGTACGGGCGGGGGGGTAGAAGAAAATAAACTCAATGGCTTCAAAAAGCGGTTTGAAGAAGGCGAGATTTCCCCTCTTTTCAAATTGAGGCCTGAACGAGTCAAACATGTTATAAAGCCAGTTCATTCCTTTTTCCTTAACACCGTGTTATTCGACTGTGGTGAAGAGAGCGATATCCGTTTTTTCCAGTATCGCAATCGCTAAATTCCTCACTCACCCCTCAATAGCTTCAGTTGCAGCTTGTTCTTTGCCGGCCTGTAACAACTCAAGATGGTTGATTTTTGACAGGCAGACATAGGAACACAGACCGCATTCAATGCACTTGTCCAGTCCGACGCGATAGGCATCTTCAGGACGATCATTGTCCAGATACCTGTGTATCAGGTGCGGTATTATTCCTGCCGGACAAACATTTTCGCAAAACCCACAAAATATACATGGACGTGATTCACCGCGGAGTGCGGTGGTAAACTTTTCTTTGAAGAGCGGCTTGAACACACTGGCAAAAGTTCGAGAATATGACTGTTTGCCAAAACCGGCCTGAGCAAAAGCCATTACCTCCCGCTCTGTCATTTCCTCCAGAAACGTCAGGGCCACACATTCGGCATCCATACCAAGTTGAGCGGAATCGATCACTTTACCGGTCAACACTCCTCCACAGATTATTCGTAATTCTGTGTTGCTTGCCTGTCCCACTAGCAACGATATTGGATAACCGAGTGGCACCTGGTGATGAGTCGGTTGCGCAGCCATCGGACCACTGACAGATATTGTCCGTTTTACGTAAGGACGGTTGCTGTCCAGGGCACCCTGAGCTCCGAGCACTGCCTGTACATCCAGTGTCCAGACCTTTTCAGGGTCGAGTTCAAGCATTTGCGCGAGAAGGGCAGGGTGGTCGAAAGGGTATGTCTCAGGCACCTCGTACAGTGTGAGCCAGTCGCTTTGTTCTGCTGCCTGGTGCAGTGGAGCTTTCAGGGCCGATTCTGTCTCAGGAAGAATCAGTTGGATAGCTGCATCATCCAAGGTTTTATGAATGTTGCCAAGCCCTTCAATAAATTGGTCGAGCGATTCTTTTAAAAGTAGTTCAGCATTTGGCAGGAACGGCTCAAAACGAAAAACTGGAATAACTAAGGATTCAGGGACCGTTTCTGGATCAGGGATTCTGCCATTGTCCAATTTGGTCATAAATGACCAGACACCGAAGCGTAGCAGGGTCTGCCGTTTATCGTCATCCACATCAGCCTCATCGGAAACCGACTCCTCGGGAGAGGAAAGATTTTCCAAGGTGATATGTCGTTCGGCAATCTCCAGATTTATCGTTCCGTCCATTGGCGCCAGTAGTGGGACGGAATAATTAACAGGATCTTTGGCTAGGACCTGTCCCTTCTTGACCGATTCACCGTGTTCAACCTGTAATAAGGAGAAATCAAGGCAATCTGAGAAAAGAGGTAGATGAAGAGCATCGGGCTTCTCATATGTTGCAATTCCAATGGAGGGAGCACCCTCAAGCATTACGTTGTAGCCGCCGTTAAACTTCATAATTGTACTCTTGATATTGTCTTATCCTTGACTCATGCCTTACCTCAAAGCAATATCGCTTTGACCGAGGGCCGTTGAGCTTTTTAATCTATTGGCAAAGTACTCATTGCAGGAAAATCTGAGTCCCGTACCGGTATTGTTTTTTATCTGATATACAAAAAAACTGAATTGGTATTGAAGAACTGGAATTACAGGATGTCGAGAATGGGGAGGTAAGAGCGTATAAAACGATATTGGAACAACTGCATCGATAATTTTGAAATAGACGAATTGCCATTAAGTACCCTGCAGTAATTGTTTCAGCTTGTATTGGATTGGTCTTTCACTGTTAACATCAAATACATTGCTACAATCTCTAGGTTTATCTATATAATCGTTCCGCCAAAGTCAATAACAAATTGTAATCAGTCGTTAAGCTTCATGAGTAATTCTTTGTTTTTGCATGTACCATGAGTGATTGCTCAAACCTATTGCAGGGTTGGTTTTGGGGCGAGTCCATTGATGTATAGATCCATGAGATCACGGACATCTTCTTCAAATGATTTTGGCGTGCTGAAATTAACATGATGGGCCATGAGCGAGTTGATGGAATTAAGAAAGAGGGTGCCGACTTTAACCGTATTTATTTCTCTTATCTTCCCCGTTTGAATGGCCTCGTCCAGCGTTGAAGCAAAGATATCGACAGTCTTCCAGTACCAGGATGTTTTGTCGCTGATGTATTGATCTGCCGTGGTGAACATAACCGTTCTTAATTCTTTGAGAATCGATTGATTCTTCTCGATATACTTCATTGAGGTCGTGGCGAACAATCCAAGCTTTGCCAGCGGCGCATGATCTCTGCCGGCAATTGATTCATACTCCTGCGCCAGTTCCATAAACCCGCAATCAGCCACACTGTCCAGTAGATCTTTTTTGTTTCTGAAATACCGGTAAATGGTACCTTTTGCCAGGTCCGCCTCCTTTGCAACACGATCCATGGTAATTCTTTTCATCCCCTCTGCTTTAAGGATGCGAACCGCACTCTCCAGAATATCTTTGCGGGTGAGCTCTTCCAATGCCTTTTCTCTGCTTTCCTTCCTATCGTTCATTACATGCACCTTGAAAATTGTATTCAATTCATTTGAATGACCGGTCCCCCTGGTTATCACCAATTGTCAATCGTAATAGGTATTGCAAAATAATACATGCATTTGAAAACCCTGTCCTTAATTGCCCAATCTTCTTTCGCCACTCACTCAGCCAAACAGCATTGGCGTCTACAAGCTATTGTTTATGCGTGCTATTTCAGTATTTCCCCAATGCCATAGAGCCATTCTAGTCGGGATTACTCAGTATTTTACTCTGTTTCGTGTATCGAACGAAAAATGTAAAACCGGCATAAATATAACCTACGTTTTCATTTTTATGCTTTTATTACAAATATATATCTTGAATTTGGGCGTTTTTTTGTATGGTACATCGGAAATATGTAGTATCCCAATTAACCAAACAAAGAGAGACGTATGGCTAATACAGGAAACGATCAGAATTGCACAAAACATCCCCCGGCGGGTAATCACGTAAACAGGAGATCGGTTATCAAGAAGATGGCAGTTGGAACCGCTGCCCTGGCAGGATGCAGTGCTCTGCCTGATACATGGGTTACTCCAATAGCTGAATTTGGTTCATTGCCTGCCCATGCCACCACAAGCGGGGAGCTTGATGCTATTGTCGCAGAGCTCAAGCAGGAGCTTGAACAGATGGATGCCAATGGTGTTGACCAGACCGTTGCCAGCGC
>JAQYVS010000055.1 GCA_030145365.1 Desulfofustis sp.
TATGAACCTGCGCGGTCAAGGTGAGGTTCGTTACCTCGGGTTCATCAAGGTGTACGATGCCAATCTATACACGGAAAATTCTTTAGTCGGCAACGATATACTGGATCCCGATGTTTCTAAATGTTTGCAACTGAGTTATCACGTTTCACTGACTCCGGAGAATCTTATCGAGGGAGCGACCACCATTCTGTCCCGCCAGCATTCGGCGGAGCACCTTGATACGTTCGACGAAGAGATAAGCCTTCTCCACGAGGCATACCGGCCAGTCGAAAAAGGTGACAGCTACCTTTTGTGCTACCAGGCCGAGAGCAGGACAACAACGCTTTTTCTGAACGAAAAAGAGCTGATCGCGGTGGAATCGGCACCCTTTAGTTCTGCCTACTTCGGTATCTGGCTTGGAGATAATCAGCCCCTGGACAGCAACTTACAGAGGAAACTGGTTGATACAACAAACTGAGCCGAATGAGACAATCTGAGATAAGAGGGGCGCGGAAAATATGGAACGATTTTTAGAAATATACAACGAACTCAATGCTGAGAATATCGAAATCATCGAACAGATTTACACCGATGATATCCATTTCATCGATCCGGCCCACGAAATTAGAGGGTTACCAAAACTCCGCGACTATTTCAAAAATCTCTATGCCAACATAAATGATATTCACTTTGATTTTATTCATCCCATGCGAACACAGTGCGATGGGTACGTGCAGTGGACGATGCATATGTCGCATGCCAAACTTAAAAAAGGAGCAGGTATCTCTGTCTCCGGTGCGACATTTCTCAAGTTTTCGGAAGACAACAGGGTTCATTATCACCGGGATTACTTTGATCTCGGAGCGATGCTCTATCAGCATCTGCCTGTGCTCGGCTCAGTAGTCACATCGATTAACAGGAGGCTTGGATCATGAAGATACTGATTACCGGCGCCACATCCGGCATAGGAAAGCAATTAGCCCTTGATTATCTTAACGAAGGGCACGAGGTCTGGGCGGTCGGGCGCAACAGTGAGGCACTGGCGGAACTGGCAGAATCCGGTCTGCATACAGCCAGACTGGATCTGACCGACCGGGCCTCCACACTCGAGTGGTTTAAGACACTTGCTTCTCTGGATATTGCCGTACTCAATGCCGGATCGTGTGAATACATCGATCTTCCCGGATTTGACAGTGAACTGTTCATACGGGTAATGCGAACCAATCTGGAATCAATGGCGATAAGCATCGAAGGCGTTTTGCCGCTGCTGAGACAGGGGCAGAATCCTCTCCTGGTGCTGGTCGGCTCCTCCGCGGCCTATGTGCCGCTTCCCCGGGCTGAGGCTTATGGGGCGTCCAAGGCAGCCATTGCCTATCTGGCCGATACGCTGCGGGTCGACCTGTACCGGGAAAAGATCGATGTGAGTCTCGTCTGCCCCGGCTTTGTCAAAACGCCGCTGACCGATAGAAACGATTTTCCCATGCCGGCACGAGTGAGCGTGGAGGATGCCTCTCGGTATATCAGGCAGGGCATCGAACGGAGAAACTCAGAAATTCACTTTCCCAAACGGTTCACCTATCTACTTAAAGCTTTGTCCTTATTGCCCAAGTGGTTGTGGACCAGGCTCAGCCAGCGGATGATAGACCATGGAAAATAACAGAGTCGCCATAATTGGAACCGGTATTTCAGGTCTTACCTGCGGCTACTACCTGTCCAGAGACAATCGAGATGTCACGCTGTATGAGGCGGCCGATTACATCGGCGGACATACCCATACGGTTGATGCAGAATATAATGGAGAACAGTCCCGAATTGACACCGGCTTCATCGTTTTCAACGACCGGACCTATCCACGTTTCATCCAGATGCTTGATCAAACAGGTGTTGACTATCAGCCGACGGAAATGAGTTTTTCGGTACGCAATGATCATATTGGTCTTGAATACAACGGCAACAACCTCAACACCCTTTTCGCCCAGCGTTCAAACCTGGCCAGCCCACGTTTCTGGAGAATGCTGGCCGATATCGTACGATTCAACAGGGATGTCAGAAAAGCTGCAGTGCATGACGGCAAGCTTACGGTGGGTGATTATCTGGCGCAAACTTCCTATTCTTCACTGTTCAGGGACAATTACCTGCTGCCTATGATCTCCGCGATCTGGTCCATGGGTGTGGAGAGTTGCCATGATTTTCCTTTGAGCTTTTTTGTCCGTTTTTTTGAAAATCATGGCTTACTCGATATCGCTAATCGTCCTCAATGGTATACGATACAGGGCGGTTCCAGCAGCTACATCGAGCCTTTTACCAGAGGATATCGTGATAAAATATTACTCAATACCCCGGTAACGCTGGTAGAAAGAACAGAAGACGGGGTGGAAGTGCATACTGATGCAGGTTCCGCTGTCTATGATCAGCTTATATTTGCCTGCCATGCGGACCAGGCCCTTGAACTGCTTCAGCAACCTTCGCTTGTGGAGCAGGAGGTGTTGAGCAAGTTCCAGTTTTCCGACAACCGGGTGATACTGCACACCGACAGCTCTCATCTGCCGAGAAGCAGAACAGCGTGGGCCAGCTGGAATTACCGCATGGTCGATTCAGCCCGGGAACAGTCAACGTTGACCTACAACATGAATATTCTGCAACGGCTGAATAAAAAACACACGTATCTGGTGAGCCTTAACCAGGAGATTGAAGATACGTTTGTTATCGAAAGCTTTGACTACTCTCACCCGATTTACACCACCCAGATGATCGATGCGCAGGATCAGTGGCAGAAGGTTTCGGGTGTTGACAGCATACATTTTTGCGGGGCTTACTGGTTCAGCGGTTTTCATGAGGACGGGGTGCGCAGTGGTCTGCGGGTGTTCGAAATGCTGGAGGATCGATGATGGAATCGGCAATCTATTCTGGCTTCATTGCTCATACAAGGCATATTCCGAAGCAGCACAGTTTCAAATATCCATTTTTCATGTGGTTTCTTGATCTCGATGAAATTGATGGCCTGAAGGATCTTGGCATGTGGTTTTCTGTGAAGAAATGGGCTTGGACCCGCTTTCGGCGCACAGATTATCTCGGGGATCCCGGTCAAAGTCTGGCAGACTGCGTCAGAGAAGAGCTGAAACGGATTACCGGCCATACAGTCGATGGCAAGGTCTTCGGATTGCTCAACGTGCGGACCGCTGGTCTTTATTTCAGTCCGGTGAACTTTTATTATGGGTTCGATCGTGCGGGACAACTGTCGCATCTGCTGGCAGAAGTTTCAAACACCCCGTGGAACGAAACACATTACTATGGCCATCACCTGACCGAAGGAGGCAGTAGCAGGGAAAATCCCAAGAGCTTCAAGGTCTCACCATTTAATCCAAGCAGTGATCAGACGTATCGCTGGCATATTGAGTCTCCGGGTGAAAAAATCGCCATCAATCTGGGACTCCATGACGTCCGCGGCCACATTTTTGAGGCTGCGCTGCGTCTCGGCAGGGAGCCGTTTTCGACAAAAACGGTGCGCAAGCATCTGCTTAAAAAGCCGGTGATGACCGTATATATCGTGTTCAAAATATACTGGCAGGCTTTGAAAATCTATTTGAAAGGCATTCCATACGTACCATACGAAAAGGAGAGGGCATGAGAACTGCAGCCACAATCAAACAAAATGATAGCGAGAGAAACGCGTCGATTTCAATACCCTGGGCCAGAACCGTCTTTTTTAAGTTTATCGCTCACCTGAAGCATGGACAGATCATTGTGCAGGACGGCGGCCAGGTGGCAACTTTTGGTGACGATGCCTCCCTGTCGACGAGGATTACCGTACTGGACCAGCGCTTTTATGGCAAAGTGGTGTTGGGTGGCTCGGTCGGTGCCGGTGAAGCGTATATAGAAAATTACTGGAAAGTTGATGATTTGACCACGCTGGTCAGGATCATTGCTCGCAATATAGTGTTGCTGGACAGGTTCGAGAAGAAGTTCAAGTGGTTGTTTCAGCCTTACAGGCTGCTGAAACACATAGTGAACCGCAACAATAGAAAGGGCTCGAAGCGCAACATAATATATCACTATGACTTGGGCAATGAGATGTACGGCTCATTTCTTGATTCCAGCATGATGTACTCATCGGCGATTTATCCGTCTGAATCGAGTGACTTGGAAGAGGCTGCCCGCCATAAACTAGAGGTCATCTGCAGGAAGCTCGATCTCAAGCCATCTGACAAGGTTATAGAGATCGGCTCAGGTTGGTGCGGTTTTGCGATATACGCCGCTGCGACCTACGGCTGCCACGTGACCACCACGACCATCTCAGATGCCCAGCATGAAGAAGGTAAACGGCGTATTGAAGAAGCTGGCCTGAGTGAGCGAATTACGCTTATCCAGCAGGATTATAGGGAACTGAGCGGCAGCTATGACAAGCTGGTAAGCATCGAGATGATTGAGGGGGTCGGCCACCGCTACCATCCTCAGTTTTTTAGAAAGTGCGGCGAGCTGCTTCGCCCAGGCGGTAAAATGCTGATTCAGGCAATTACCATACGTGATCAGAATTATGACCAATATGTCGGGGATGTCGATTTTATTCAGCAACATATCTTTCCCGGGGGGTGTCTGGTGTCAAACGCCCGGATGCTTGATCTGATTGCCGATAAAACCGACATGGTGGTCAGCCATCTGGAAGATTTCGGGCTGCATTACGGACGGACACTTCACGACTGGCGAGTGAAGTTTAACCTGGAGTTCTCCGATCTTAAAAAACGAGGATATGACGAGCGGTTCAGGCGACTCTGGAATTTCTACCTCTGCTATTGTGAAGGGGGTTTTCTGGAGCGGTCAATCAGTGTGGTGCATCTGCTTGCCGCCCGACCGGATTATCAGGAAGATCAGTGTTGAGATGAATATCTTTATCAACTTTATCATTTATCAGCTCGTCTGGTTTCTCTGCGTTTTTGAAGAGAACTGGGGTGCCCTGGCCGCTCTTTTCCTCCTGGTCGGTCACCTGCTGTTGTCGCCAATCAGAAGAGAAGACCTGAAAATGATGGGGGTGCTGCTGGTTATCGGCGTGGCAGTGGATGGGGCGCTTCACACTACGGGCTATATTTCCTATAACGTGGCAGCATTTCCCATTCCGTTCTGGCTCGCTGTGATCTGGCTGGCACTGGCCACTCTGCCGCACCATAGTCTGAAATGGCTGAAGAACCGCCCATTGCTCTCCGCTTTTTTCGGGCTGATTGGAGGACCGCTGGCCTACTGGGCCGGTGTCAAGGTAGGGGCAGCCAATTTTAACTGGCCCCTGCTTTCGTCGCTGGCCCTGCTCGGTGTTATCTGGGCATTTCTATGGCCCATGGTCATGTACCTTGCCGGCAGGGCACTGCCGAGGTAAAATGATAAAAGTTTAACTCCGATAAAACCATTGAACAGAGGGGTGGGCCCGTGAGCAAGCCAACAACCAGCGATGTACAAAACAGCGAACTGAAAATAGGAATCAGCTCATGTCTTCTCGGTAACGAGGTTCGTTTTGACGGTGGCCATAAGCACGATCGATATATAACCGGCACCCTGGGCATCTATTTTAGTTTTGTGCCGGTCTGTCCGGAGGTCGAGTGCGGGCTGCCGATTCCCCGGGAGGCAATGCGGTTGGTCGGGGATCCAGAGGCGCCTTCGCTGGTCACCAACAAAACGGGCGTGGACCATACCGAGCGGATGACCACCTGGGCAAAACGCCGGGTCATTGGGCTCCAAGCGGAGGATCTCTGCGGTTTTATTTTTAAGAACAGATCCCCATCTTCAGGCATGGAACGGGTCAAGGTATATGATGCGAACAATGTCCCGCAGTCGATAGGCGTCGGGATTTTTGCCCGAACTTTCATGGATCACTTCCCGCTTCTGCCGGTAGAAGAGGAGGGCAGGCTGCACGACATGCGGCTGAGAGAAAACTTTATCGAATCTATCTTTGTTTACCGGCGCTGGCGTGATGTGGTGGCCTCGCCGTCGTCGGCTGCTCTGATAAACTTTCACACCAGGCACAAACTGCTGCTGATGGCTCACAGCGAGAAGCATTGCCGGCTGATGGGTAAGCTGATTGCCCGGGCAGGAAGTACCGATCCCGATGAACTTATCAGCCAGTATCAGGAACTGCTGATGAGCGCGATGCGTCTCAAAGCCACGATAAAGAAGCACATCAACGTCCTGATGCACATGATGGGTCATTTTAAAAAGCAGCTGTCAGCAGATGAGAAACAGGAACTTCTTGATGTACTGGATCATTTCAGGAACGAAATTGTACCGCTGATCGTGCCGATCACATTGATGAATCATTACACCAGAAAATTTGACGAACCCTATCTGAAAAATCAGTTCTATCTTGCCCCGCACCCGATCGAGCTGAAGTTGAGGAACCATGTTTGAGGACCAACCACGACGCTCAGTTCTCATTACCGGTGCCACCGGCTATATCGGCAGAAGGCTGACCCACCGGCTGCTTAAAGATTCCAGATACGATATCCGGCTTTTTGTCAGAAACAGTAGAAAAGTGCAGATTGCCATCGCCGAAGATGTTGAAATCTGTGAAGGCACGACCTTTGATCCGGATTCGCTGAACCTGGCCCTGGCTGGTGTTGATACAGCTTTTTATCTGATCCACTCGATGGGTTCCGATAAGGATTACCGTGATCTGGACCGGGAGAGTGCGGAAAATTTTCGCCAGGCCTGTATCCGGGCAGGGGTCAGAAGAATTGTCTATCTCGGCGGGCTTGGTGCTAAAGAGAGCGCCAGCAAACACCTGCTCAGCCGGATTGAGACGGGTGAAATACTGTCCGAGGAGCCAGAGAAGATCCAGACCATCTGGATCAGGGCCGGAGTCATTGTAGGTTCCGGAAGTGCCGGTTTTGAAATCGTCCGTAATCTCTGCCATAAACTTCCGGTGATGCTGACCCCGCTCTGGGTCCGAACCAAGACCGAAGCCGTCGGCATCGAGGATGTGCTCTCCTACCTGCAGGAGTCCATAGATCTCGACTACCCGGAAGATTTAGTGGTGGACCTGGGCTCCGGAGAAATCAGCTTCCAGCAGATGATTGAGCAGGCCGCAGAAGTGATGGGACTACGCCGTGCGCTTGTTCCGGTTCCGGTCCTTTCGCCGAAGCTCTCATCCTACTGGCTGATTCTTTTTACCTCGGTACCGTACCGCCTCGCAGCGTCACTGGTGGCAGGACTCAAAAGTGAAACAACCCGGCAGAATGAAAATGCAGCGCTCTACTATCCGGACATTAAGCCTATTTCCTATCCCGAAAGTGTCGCGCAAGCGTCGGCAGAGCTTGAGCAGGATCAGATTATCAGCCGCTGGTGTGACAGCAGCAGCAAAAAAGCCTGCGACATACGTGATTTCGACAGTCCGGCCGGAGCGGTGCTCAGAGACGTACGGATCATCGCTTTTGAACAGGGCGAAAATCAGCATGATGTCTTTCGATCGGTATGTGCTCTGGGTGGTGAAAATGGCTGGTTCAAATACAATATTCTCTGGCGTCTGCGTGGAGCAATGGACAAGGTAGTCGGGGGGTACGGCCTTTCACGGGGGCGCAGAAATCCTCATGAACTGAGAATGGGCGATGCCCTTGATTTCTGGAAGGTGGTTGACATCAAGGAGGGCAAACGTCTTCTGCTCTACGCCCAGAT
>JAQYVS010000071.1 GCA_030145365.1 Desulfofustis sp.
TTGATAAACCTCTATTTAAGGCCTAAAGATTTCCAGAGCCCGAAAAACCAGATAGCAAAGCATCAACCGACACCGCTGCAGGGAACTATTGCTGGAGCGAGCAAGAAAGCCGACAATGATGAAGCGGCCACCACCTCACTATTTAGAGAGTATCTGGTGCGGGGACTCCGGCTCTATTATCAGGACCATTTCCATCAAGCCCGGAAGGACTTCTATCGTGTGATCGCCCTTGACCCCAAACAGGCAAAAGCCTATTTCATGCTTGGCCAAATCGCCGAACAGGTCGATTCCGACTTTGATACTGCTTTTATCTTTTATAACCAGGCCTGGCGATTGGAGCCGCAGGTGCACGATTACCAGATAAGCGTCTCAAGGTGTCTGTATCGACAAAAACAATTTTCTGCAGCGGCTACACTACTTTCTGATTTTATCAATGAGATTGATACGGGCACGCTGAAAAACCCATTGGCAGCCCAATTTTATTTTTTGAGGGGGCTCTGTCTTGAAGAAATGGATCTGATTCTTCAGGCACTAGAAGATATGGGCCAAGCTTTAGAGCTTGACCCTGCGCTACAGGAAGCCAGGTTGTTTATCCAGGATCATTCAAGGCTGACCGAAGAGACAGTTACTCCTATTGAAATACGGGAGATTTCAATTCAGGCTGCTGCACCTGGAGCCATCAGAGCTGACATCCTTATCGAAGAAGGTCGGCAACACCTCATACATAACGATGTTACTCATGCCAACCTATCCTTTTTGAAAGCGATACGAATGGATCCCCAGCGATCCACCGCCTATCATCTGTTAGGCAGACTCTTTTTTGAACAGGAGCAGAACTATTCAAAAGCACTTCTCTATTATAATCTGGCAATAGATAGAGATGATTCAATAGCCGATTATTTCTTTGACCGGGCGGCTATCCATTACTTTTTCAAACACTACGAACCGGCAAAAAATGATTTCACCACCGCTATCACACTCCAAACGACGAATTTTAAAAGCCTCTACTACCGAGGAGTCTGCAACCAAATGCTGGGTCTCGAGGAACAAGCCCGTAAGGATTTTGATACACTGATCAAATCAGCAGATACCTGGGCTATAGAAATTGAGCGCTTTCTTAACGCATGGAATGCTGAAATGGAACAAGTCATGGAGGGGAACAAGTAATTTTTCTATCTGCGCCTTAGATTTCCACAATGGTGGTAATTGCCCGGCCGATGTGCTACACTCCCGCCCTTCGCAGCCAATACAGCCAATCTCCCCCGACTCCCCAGACAGAAATGCCTCCGGACAGCCAGGGATTATCCAGTAGAAATGAAATTGAAAAATCACAGTACTTGGTGGCCCGTTCTAAGCCTTGTGACGGCGATGATATTGTGGGCAAGTTCCTTAATCGCACTGAAAATGGCCTTTCAGGGATATCAGCCGATGATTGTAATCCTGGGGCGTATGCTGGTGGGAAGTTTCTGCTTTCTGTTTTTCTTAAATCATTTGTACAGAGTAAGAATAAGGAAAAGTGATCTGAAATATCTGTTGTTCATGGCTGTCTGTGAGCCTTGCATCTATTTCATTTTCGAGGCCAAGGCCCTGCAACTGACTTCAGCCTCTCAAGCCGGCTTGATAACTTCCATGCTGCCGCTTCTCGTCGCTTTTGGTGCCATGATATTTCTAAAAGAGCGGGTTTCCCGAAAGACGTTGCTGGGCTTTGCAATTGCAATATTTGGTGTCTGCTGGCTGAGTCTGGAAGGGGAAGGTACCGCCAATGCTCCCAATCCGTTATTGGGAAATTTTCTCGAATTTCTGGCAATGGTTGCCGCAGCCGGATATACCCTGTCGCTGAAACATCTCAGTAGCCGGTTCAGTCCACTGTTTTTGACCGCTGTCCAATCGTGGGTTGGTGCAATTTTCTTCTCGTTTTTCCTGCTCTCCCCAGATATCAACCTTCCCACGGAATTCTTTCCGATTCCCGCAATGGCCATTATTTATCTGGGCAGCTTTGTCACCCTTGGAGCCTATCTTCTCTATAATTTCGGGGTTTCCCAAATACCTGCCAGCCAGGCTTCAGCCTTTGTAAATCTGATTCCGGTATTTACCGTGATCTTGGGGTTTTTAATACTTGGAGAACGCTTCAGTCCTTCACAATATCTTGCTGCAGTTTTGGTTCTTGCCGGTGTGTTTATCAGCCAACGACGCCCGCAACGTCTATAGGACGAAGTCTTGTGTTAATAATCAATTCCTGGCTGCGGCTCGATATCCTTGCGGTAGGCATGTTTTATCTCCTCTACCCGACTGGCAGTATCGCAACGTTCAATGACTTCGGGATGGGCATCCCGGCCGGTCAGGATAAGATGCATCTGTTCAGGCCTTTTGTCCAATATGTTAAGTACCTGATCGAGATCAACCAATTTCAGTTCCAGGGCGTTATTAATCTCATCCAAAACCATAAGCTCAAAGCGTCCCGAAGACATCTTTTGGTCAATCAGTTGCAATGCATCCTGAGCGTTTTTTCTGTGTTCAGAATGCGGATAAGGATTTCCCTGGATACCGCAGAACCCCTTACCGGTAGAACTGAAATCCACTAGATCACCGAGCAGTTTCACCCCATCCCACTCTCCGGAATAAAGATCGCCTTTCATGAATTGAATAACGCAGACTCTCATGTTATGGCCAACTGCCCGCAGAACCATGCCCATGGAACTGGTCGTCTTTCCCTTGCCGTTTCCTGTCAAGACAACGACAAGGCCCTGCTTCTTCTCCGGTTCTAATTTGGTGATTTCCATAAGCGATAATATAATTAATAAAACTAAGTAAATAGCCTTTATTTCTTCTTAACGGACTTTTTCTTCTTCTTGTTCTTCAGCTTCTTTTCCGCTTTTTGCGATTTAGATGCTTTTTTATCCTTTAACTTTTGTGTGCCTTTTGCCTTTTTTTTCCCGTCTTTTTTCTTAAGTTTCTTTTTAGTCTTATCTTTCTTTTTCTTCTTTTTCGGTTTATCCGATGATTTTTGTAATACTTCAACTCTCAGCACTTCTTCAATATCCACCAGCAGTGCATCTGGAAAAACAGACAGCCGCGAATTGCTAAACACTCCAATCCAGTACTTTACCTGCGTGGCTCTGAGGCCCGAGACCAGCGCTGCCTGGTCGACAGAGGATCCCGCATCAATTGCCAGTAATGCCTGTGCCCGCTGGCTGTATGGAACGTCAGAGGAAACCAACGCCTCTAAAACCTGAGACTCTTCCTCGGTAATAAACAGTTCGTATTCTCTCTCCCCACTCATCGTTTCCTCCCGTATACCAATTTATCGATAACTCCCGACCCTTGACCAGATTTTGCTTCTTATCACTTCAACTATGGGGTCTAAAACGCATTTGTAAAGCAGCTGAAGGTATCTG
>JAQYVS010000075.1 GCA_030145365.1 Desulfofustis sp.
GCTGGCCGGGGCGATATTTCGCAAGAATAGCATGCATGCGGCTTTGAGAACTTTTGACTCAAAGACTGCTTCAGGTGCTCAAACTGACAAAAAAATCCTGGTTTGCCTGAAACTCTTCAATACGATCGCAAGCGAAAAAGGGCCTGGAATTTTTGCGAAAGGAGGAGTCTTTCCAGGTTCCACATTAATTGATTTTTTTCAATTAAGATCAAAGCTCAAAGAAGACATAATTCATATCAAAATGGAGAATAACGAGATGAATGCTGATGCCTTCTGGCCTCTTCTTGATCCATCGGAGAAGTACCATGTGAAAATCAAACCGAAAACAGAAAGTCCATGAGTTTCAGGCGGGATGCTGAAATGGTCTAAACAAGAAGGCTGCGACTCCTGATTGAATCGCGGCCTTCTTGTTTAGACTACCAATATTATACAATCTCCAGACAGAAGACCTTAAGTATGAGCTGGTTATAGACCAAGATCATCATTTATGATGACGACAGTGACTCTCCCTTTAGGGAAAGATTTCTCGGTAATGGTCCAAGTATTACATATTCTGCCCGGACTATTGCAATCAGCACACTCCGACGTTTTAGCACAGGGTGTTTTGCATTCAAGCCGAATGGCATTAGCCGGAGCAGCATAATCTTTTATCCTGTCCATAGCCCGTTCCAGATCTGGAACGATTTTGTTTCTTCCAACAAAGACGACAACTTTTTTGGGGCCAAAGGTTAATGCTCCAACTCGATTACCGATCATGTCAAGGTTAACCAGTAAGCCATCTTCAGTAATGGCATTGGTCCCGGTCAGGTAGAGATCGACAAGTAATCCCTGGCGCCTGATTTCCATTTTTTCTTCAATTGAAATCCCTGGCGCATTAGGTGAGAGGACAGTAAGATTTTCAACGGCAGCAAGACTGTCCAGCAGACCTGAAGAACTCAAAGTCATTGAACCGCCAAATGACACTGATTGAGCCTTGCTTTCAGGCAACAGTTTATCCATGACAAATTGTGCCGCTTCCCCTGCTGATTGCACGACTACTGCTTCAAAGTTGTTACTTTCCAGCTGTTCCTTTACAGCCGTTAAGCGCAGTTGCCAGTAATTATCTTCAAATTTTTCCATTTTGCCTCTCTTGGGTTACCTTCCTGATTAGCTAGAAGTGGATAAAATGCTAGGGCGTAACAAACTGTTTTTCATGCATTACCTCGATAGTCCTTTATTTTCTCTATCAGCAGCGGAATAAATGTCCCACATTCTTCAACTATTCCGTAGTCAACTTGCTCAAACACTGGTGAGTTAGGGTCATTGTTGATTGCAACCATGATCTGGGCGCCCTTGATGCCCACCATGTGCTGCAGTTCACCGGACAACCCCACTCCCATATAAAACTGCGGGCTTACCATTTTACCGCTCTGACCAATCATCATCTCCAGGTCCGCCCAGCCTTCATCAACAGCAGGCCGTGTGCAGCCAAGGGCTGCATTTAGGACCTCGGAGAGTTCCTTGATCGTGTTCCAGCCAGCATCATTTCCGGCACCGGCTCCACCGGCAACAATGAACGGTGTGGAGTCAAGAGATCGCTCATCGCTCTGTTCCTCGACAATCTCAAGGGTCTTAGCCCGAATATCAATATTTTCGGGAACAGCCAGGGTAACAACTTCGCCAGACCTGGTATTATCGGGTTCAGGGGTCGGGAAAACACCGCCAGCAACTGTTGCCATCTGGGGGCGTTTTTCAGGACACAAGATAGAAATCAGACCGCCATACGCAGGGATCTGCTGGTCAAGAACTCCATCTTTCTGGAGAACTAGATCGATACAGTGGGCGGTTAAACCAGTGTTCAGCCGGGCGGCGAGGATCGGGGCTAATTCTCTGCCCATAAAGGTTGAACCGAGCAGGACGATCTCAGGTTTCTTCCTGGTAGCGAGTTCACAGATAAGAGTTGCCCACAGCTCGGCCTGATACATCGCAAGCTTAGCTGACTCTGCTGTGTAG
>JAQYVS010000083.1 GCA_030145365.1 Desulfofustis sp.
CGATGTATGCGATCAGAATAAATATATAATCAATGCTATCCACATCTGTCCCCACGATCATGTCAACGGGAAGAAAAACTGATAAAAGAATCAGGTATAACCTGATTCAACACTTGTTCATCAGCACACGCAACCTGTAATTTAATCCCAATAAATGAAAAATATCCTTAAAAAGTGAAGTGATGAGTTATTGCAGTTTTCCTAATCTATAGTGCTGCAAATACTTTTTTCATCTGGAAAAGATATCGGCTGACAATCAAGGTGGGACGCCAGCCCGATCGTCACTCGAATGAGATCATATATGAACGAAGGAGTTAAGCTGCTCAAACTCGACATGGAGGGGTGTTAAGCTACACCAAAAAACACAGGCAACCATTCAATATATTAACAGAAAAATCATTGATAAGGAAAGCAAAACGGCCGTCTCTCCAATGAAAAACGGCCATTTTGAAAACTGGCTCCCCGGGACGGACTCGAACCGCCGACAGGGTGGTTAACAGCCACCTGCTCTACCAACTGAGCTACCGAGGATTATGTGTGAGACCCTTTAGTCTTTGTAACGCAGACAAACCAACAAAACAAGTAGAATGCGAAATTGACCCCTCAGATCTCGTAGCGCGAGAATATATACCGGGCGCCTGAGGGTGTCAACATTTTTTTAGACGGGCACGGTACTCAACCAGCCTGTAAAATAGTATGTTGGAGTAGAATTTTAAGGCCGATCAGGATCAGGATAACACCGCCGATTATCTCGATTTTTCCTTCAAAGAGATGGCCAACCTTTCGGCCCAGGATAATGCCGGCATGCGACAGACCGCCCGTCACAAAGCCGATAATCAGTGCTGGAGCCAAGATATTGATACTGAGGATGGCGAAACTCAGGCCGACTGCCAGCGCATCTATGCTGGTGGCGATCGAGAGCAGCAGCAGACGTCCGCCGGACATTACCGGTTTGACCTCTTCGGCATCTTCCAGCCGACGTGCCTCATATATCATCTTGATACCAATTCCCGCCAGCAAGCCAAAGACAATCCAATGATCGTAGGCAGCGATATAATTGCGGAAACTAAGTCCGGCAAACCAACCGATAACCGGCATGAGTGCCTGAAACAGGGCAAATGACGCAGCGATGGTAAGGGTCTGTCGCAGCCCCATCTGTTTCATGGTGACCCCGCTTGCCACCGATACCGCAAAGGCATCCATAGCAAGACCAACCGCTATCACAATTATTGAAAAAAAATCCACTGGAGATGGTATGCTTAATCCCGTTAATAATGATTAGCGGGGCGGAAAGCCCTCCAGGATTTTATGGACAGCTTGTGACAGGTTTTTCTGAGCCCTTTCCTGCGTCTGTTCTTCAACTATTTTTCCAGTACCGGTACCACGCCAGATCAGGCCATGCTTATCCGGGTCGAGAAAATCGATAATCAGAGAACCTTCTTCATACTCGGCAACAGGTTTTTGATTCAGCTCTGGATTCCAGTTTGGATCACGGTACAGGGTCCCATAACCGTAAGGTGCATAGAAATGCTCGATGTTTTCAGTCCGTATTTTTTTCTCAATGGCGCCAAACCAAGCGATAAGGAAATCAGCCTGATCTCCATCAGCTTTTTTAAAGCCTTTTGCTTGAAGCGACTCCTCAATAGCCGTGCGGACCGTTTCCCTCGTAAGCTTATTATTTACTCTGACATCATCACTGAGTTGATCAATTTCATTCAACCAGCCGTATGTTTTAAGCAAAGAGAAATCTGTTTTGGGATTGTGATCGCTGTTTGTCTGTATCGAAGTACACCCGATAACAGTAATCAGAATCAGGCCCGCCAACACTCGTATCATCGTTTGAACGTTCATCTATTTACCCAGCAATTGTTTCAGGGTGTTCATAGCCTCTTCCATCTGCATCTGGTCTTCTTCTGGAATTTCCGGTTGTCCACCTGACGGCAAACCAAGAATGCCCTGGCTCTTCTTTTTAAAACTCTCTGGATCCTTGAGTCCGGCTATCATTTGTTCAGCCATCATCCTGGCCATCTGGTCAGCTTCCGCATTGGGTTGTGGAACAATTCCTTGTGGGAATTGAAAATATTTTTCATCAGCACCCTTTTCCTTAACCTCGGTTGCCTCTGTTTTGACGGTTATCCCCAGAATAGTTGACTCAGACAACAAACTTATGCCGGTACCATGAATTGAATATATCGTGGACCCCATGGCTGAAACTTTATCACAGGAATATCCATGAATTTCTTTTACATTGGGCTCGACTGCTCCCTGCACGGCTCCCATGAACCCACCTGCCATCTTTTCAGCATTTTCACTTACTTTCTTTTTCTCGTCTGCTGAAAGTTTATCGTATTCTTCAATCATAATTTTCTGAGGATTGACCGATTTTGTTCCGATCTGTTCTCTCAGGTCAAACGAGTAAACCCAGTCGGGATCAGTAATTTCAATGGTGGTCATTTTCTGGGTCACACCAAGCATCGTGGTGCTGACTGTTCGGTGCCTAGCCATCTTTTTGCCATGGTCCTGGATGTAAAAAAACTCCTGCCCTGTTTCCATGCCGCTTATGGCATAGGTTATGACAGCCTCATTAAACGGCAGTTTTCGGTCCCACGGGTTTGATCCGGCCATTGCCAAACAGGGTACCAGCAGAATAGTCACCAAAACCGCCAGAAATTTAGCCTTCATTGGAGCCTTCTCCTTTTGATTTCTTGTCTGGTATCGATTGTAATTTCAAAGCTATTGCCTGTCTTTACACAAGAAAAGCTTCTATTCGTCTCTCACTATAACAAGCGGTCCAAAGCTCTGGCAGACCGGCATAATCTCTATCCGATTAATATTTACATGGGCAGGTCTGTCCGTCGCCCAGTAAATTGTCTCGGCAATATCACTCGCGGTAAGCGGTTTGGCATTCTGATATATCGTATCGGCTTTTTGCTCATCCCATTTGAAGCGAACTTTGGAGAACTCGGTTTCTGCAAGTCCCGGTTCAATATTGGTCACCCGCACCTGGGTACCCTGCAAATCGGCAATAAGATTGTTGGTAAATTGAGAAACGAAGGCTTTTGTCGCACCATAGGCATTGCCTCCCGGATACGGGTAATCACCAGCCACAGAGCCGACGTTCACAATATGACCCCGATTTCGCTCAACCATTGCAGGCAGAATTTTTCGAGTCATATATAAAAGCCCTTTGATATTCGTATCAACCATGGCTTCCCAATCATCCATATAGGCTTCATGCGCCAGCTCCAAACCTAGCGCCAATCCGGCGTTGTTGAGCAATACATCAATTGTTTTGAATTTTTCCGGCAGGTTATCCATCGACTGCTCAACTTCGCTCTGGCTACGAACGTCAAAACAGCAGGCATGCACATTTGCATCACCAAAATGGTTAACCAGTTGATCCAGCCGATCCTGCCGTCTTCCCGTGATGACAGCTTTCCAGCCTTTTTCAACAGATAATTCCGCACACGCTCTTCAAAATCCTGATGTAGCACCGGTTATCAACACCGTTTTCTGCATACTCAAATCTCCCTGGATAGAACCCTCTGGGTAAAACTATTATAATAGTGCACTATTATTGTAGATTACTGAATCTCAAAACCGCCTATTCATAGTATAACAATATTGACATTACACAATCGGTCAGCGTGAATTTTTTAAAAAAACAGATTTAATGGGTATTATTTTTAATAAATAAACCGATAACATTTCGAACTCTTAATGATTCCAGCGATTTTTCTCCATACATAATACTGTGCCTGTCACTTGAAAACCTGGCCAGTTCTTTCTTTTTCGAGCCAATGAGATCATATATCTGTTCGGCGCTGTCTGGGTTTATAACCTGATCTTTGTCGGTACAAACGATCAAAGCAGGGTGATTCATAGATTCAAGCCTGCTGCGTGCAGTTTGAAGTAATTCATCGATATGATGGACACCTGCCACCGGGTTCCGATGATAGTTAACTTTCTCATTTTCCGGCTCAAACTCAACAAATTCTCGGCTGTCCCGATCTCCTTTCCAGCCAGCCAGCAGCCGGTTCCAGATGTCCATTGGCGGCATGAATCTTCGAGAATAGTCCTGCAACTTTAACGGAGGACCAATGGCCACCACCCCTCCCAGTGTATGCAGGCGCGAGGCAAGTTCCAGCATAAGCATTCCGCCTGCAGAAAATCCTACCAGAAACACCTGGCTGCAGACCGAGTTCATGAGTGCATAGCCTCGTTCTACGGCCTCTTGCCATTCTCCCAGACTTTTTTCAGCCAAACATTCCGGGGTAGTCCCATGTCCCGGCAACCGCACCCCATACACCCAGTACCCCATTCTACGGAGAAAATCGCCACATTCCCGCATCTCTTCAGGCACAGACAGATAACTGTGCACCAGAACCACCCCTACTCTAAAAGATGGGGCAGGAAGCAAATACGGCTGTCCATAGCGAAAATCGATCTCGGCTTTTTCCTGACACGATTCCCGCTCCTGCTGAAACATCTGCTGATCTTGTTTAAAAAGACTTCGAGCAATCGCCAGACGGGCAAGCCAATCAGGCACTAAAGATATCCTGGTAAGCACACGCTGCAGTGACCTTAGTGGTTCAATCTCATTCGCCATTACCTCCGAAGGATTTTTCAGACGTGCCTGATGAAACAGCAGGGGCTGCTGCCAGTGATGCTTATCTTTTTTTAGCTTATTGCCTTTTTTTACCAGGCACTTCGTTTCCAGTAACAGATCGATAAAACCATTGAGCTTCTCATACCGGTCGTCTGTCAACAGATGAAGTTGGTCTTCTTTCAAGGACATGTGCACGTTGGTGGTGATCTCTGGTTTTGCTTTCAAATATCTGGCAGCACAATATACTTTCCGGTTCAGTTCAATCCGGGTAAACGGACGGTATGATTTTCTTCTCAACAGAAAGGCCAGAATATGATCGTGGTTGACAGTGGTGCCTGAGTATATCCGCTCCATATAGGTCCGCATCATCTGAGTGGAGCAATGTTTTAGATATTTTTGAACTGCAGGAACCTCATCGAAACCAGGGTCAAAGGGCCCATTGATCGTTTTTTCGAGAAGCGGATGTTCTATCTTTTCTGCAGCATCAAGCGGTTGACCGAAACGAATATCGATATCAACTCCTTCAAGCATCATGGTGCCTTCGGTCATCAATTCTTCAATTATCCGCTCGGACGGCTCTCTGATGTAGCGTGAAGCAAGATCAGAGAATAGATTTTCACGGGCCCGAATCGGGTAATAAGTAC
Source organism: Desulfofustis sp. (assembly GCA_030145365.1). GTDB lineage: Bacteria > Desulfobacterota > Desulfobulbia > Desulfobulbales > Desulfocapsaceae > JABDQA01. The sequence goes on from JAQYVS010000083.1 coordinate 5,254, forward strand.
AATTGATCGGAACTATTTTCACACTCTCACTGCTGATCTCATCACCTTCATCAAGATCCAATAGTGTCCGCAGCTGGGCGGTTTCTTCTGGCTGTGAGGTCGCACAACATTTAAAGATTCGCCTAAATATTTCTGCACGCAGCGCCAGCCAGGCGGCACCGGTATGCGGCGAACGAGAGAGATGATCATCTCCTACAACAAATTTTCTCCCCTCCACCAGTTTCTTATTTTTCACCATCCTGCCTTCAGGAAAAATAATCCAGTTGGCCTTCAAACTCAGCAGGGTTCCTACAATCAATTCGTCCCGCAGCGGATCTTTTGTCGAAACCACACCGACCTTGTCAAAATAGGACTTGAGGGCGCCTTGAAATAATCCGTCATCGGCAAGTGAACAGATCGGCTTTTTAGTCAGGTGATAGAGATAATATGGAAGCAGTAGCGTTTCCAGCCGGGTGAAATGATTGATGACAAAGATGGTCGGACCTTCGGGGATGTTGGACAGGTCATGGAAATAGCTTTTTGCTTTCAGAAGTTTGGCCAGCGTCTTTATGGCCAGTTCGGTCGTAAAATAGGCGGTACGATTCATAGGCCTCCTGAGAACACGTCATCCTATTTCTAGTATAGAAATGTATTGTTCAGATAACAAGTTTCATACAGACCTGCGCTGTATTTACTTTTTCAATCCGCCTAATTGTTCGTATACATGTACGATCGATATGGTTTTTATTGAGAAAAGCCGGTTTGCCCTGGATTGCAGGACAGAAAGTCATAGTGGATAGTGTTGACGGACTGGAGACCGGTCTGCTGGTTTTTATGATCAATTGCTACAATCCTGTCGATTCTGACCCCCCATCCGGTTTTTCAGATATGGATTTCACGTTAATTCGTGTTGCTTCCGGGAAATATCTGCCACCGAGCACTCCCGGCTCTAGACTTGACGAGTAGAAATGCGGGGACGGTCCGATCACTGATACATCGATGCCGAGTTCGACAAATCGACACACAACACTATGAGCGCGGGAAGGCGAGCATGACCGGCCCCTGTAAGGACCTGTAAACACCAATCGCTTCTTCATCTTGTCTGACT
>JAQYVS010000086.1 GCA_030145365.1 Desulfofustis sp.
CGCAGTCCCTTCATTGACCCAGGCACCCCAGGCTGATGTCGCCGCATCCCATACCGAGATCTGCACCTGACCCGAATCGATAACGCTGTAAGAAAACCAATGCTGAAAACGCAGATGTATTTCTTCACTTCCGAGGAGTGCGGGCAGAACCACTACAGGACTGATCAGCCGGCTGTCTGTATCAGGAGGATAATCACCACTTAGATTCGTACCCGCACACTGGGTGCCTATACCACTCGGACAATTTGCAGGCCCCGTAGTGGGGATATCCACTTGCCAGACGCCATTGTCTGCTGACCAGCCACCAAAACCAAGTTCAAAATCCTCCAAAAATACGGTTCCCGCTGCGTGCACTGAACACACACCGAAACCAAACGCAAAATAAACTAAAAGCATTGCATACTTGAATAATCTTGCAGTGATATCGGTTCGTGATTTATTCATGATGAATCCCCCGTAAACTCAGTTAACAGAATTAACTGAAGAACAGAGGAAGGGGCCTGCTACTACTTTTTCTACCGATGAAGTAGCAAAGATATAACACATAATAAAAATGCCCCTAGTACTTCTTGATTAGCTTCCTCTGTTCCTCATTATTGTTTGCAGAAGGAGTATATGCACTAGAGGAAAAATCAATTGTTGATACAAGTCAAGTGACTGAGAAAAACGTTATTGTGAATGCTTCTGTCCATATAACTAAAAGTCGTACGTAGAAGTACGTATACGTTACTGGCTATTGCATTAAGCAGGAAGGTCTTGAATGGGACCAGACTGTGTGAAAATTTGCTGTTTCAAATAATTATAAAAATTATTCCCACTTGGAAGCGGGTTACTATTTATATACCCACTGAATGTTGAACAATCTGGCTATGTTGATCCGGTAATCGCATCAACACCCCACTTTCAAAAATCACTTTTAGTTTTCACACAGCCTCGGTCGAAAGTCTCCGACCAGAACCCATGCCGGGAACGACTGCTTACAGTACGAACACGACATTCCCAGGATTCCATCGAATGTCTTAGCAGCAACTTCGGACATTCAGCACCAAATCTGGTAGGAGGTAGCCTACGGGCTACCTCCTACCAGATTTGTGCTTGAAGGACCCCCCCCCACAATGGGCAAGCCTACCTCAGTCCCTGCTTCCCCTCACGCAGGAGCGCCTTATTCAGCCGGCGATTGATCTTCTTTATCTCACCGCGCGGCCAGCACAGAATATGACGCCACCCGGAGGTAGCGTCATATCCGTCCTGTCCATCTTTTGGCGTCGTCCCATCATGGCAGGAAGTATACACCCCATCCCGGCATAACCAGATTGTCACAGTAAGCCAATGATGTGGCGCGTAGCGGTTAACGGGTTGAAAAACGACTGACATATAGTTGCTCCCGTAAATTACGGGGCGAATCATGGGAATTAGTGAAATAAATAAATACCTCGACAAAATCCGTGACGGTGACATTCAGGCTAGATATAAATGGAGGTCGAAATTAACAAACTGGTTAGAATCAGAAGGCATGTCGAGACAGATTGCATATAACTTTTCTAGCAGCCTATATCTCGGTTCGCAATGCAGTGATAATTATCATGAAGTAATACACGCCATGAGTGATAACGAAGAAATTAACCAGTTCTTTAAGCCATGGCTTGAAAAGTATCTTGAAGGACAAACTCAACAGTGAAGGTTTTCGGGTCGCCGCTTTTTGCGTTTTTGTAAAGAAAATCCCGCACAAGGCGGGGCTCATCACCTTACTGTGTCTGGTGGTCATACAGTCGCCTGATTTCACCTATCATCCTCTGCAGGGTCCAATAATAATCAGCCTGGATTTTATCATTCCACCGCTGGAAGTCCTGCTCTTCACCAGCCATGACGAAAGTCATTGAATGTGCCTGCGCCAGTCGTTCATGGATGGCATTACATATCGCATCTTCTGATGCTTCCGGATTGATTATGAATGCTTCGCTGTTTCCTGGATCGCTCATAACCTCACCTCCTGCTCGTGATAGTGGTCGTGCAGTTCAAGCATGGGGTCCTGTGAACTTCTTAGATGCAGCAATAGTTGCCGTTCCCCTCAGGCAATCTGTACTACCGAGAACGGCCAAAACTCAGACCTGCACCATTCTCTGAGCATGGAAGCCAGCATCCGACCTTCAGGCTGTGTCCTGCTGCTCCTGAAGCTGACAGCATAAGATGAAGAGGGTAATATCGACTTGTCTCTGAGCGCCAATCACCCATGCGAATACGCCAAGAACAACCACTAGACACCTCCGTTAGGGAAGCCACAAGCATTAGCAGTGTGGCGGGCCTGATCGAAAAGGCCCTGTGCACCTATGGCTGTGATCCAGAGCCCCTATTCGCAGAAGCCGGGATCGACCGAAAGGTGTCCTTCGATCCCAACGCCCGAATTCCGATCACAGAGGTTCAGGCCCTGTGGCAACTCTCCGTTGAGGCAACGGAAGACCCCTGTTTCGGGCTAACGGCAGCGGAGCAATTTCAGCCTGCTGCCCTACACGGGCTCGGATTTGCATGGCTGGCCAGTGACACCCTTCGGGATGCCTTCGGTCGGTTCGCTCGCTTCTCCCGGTTGCTCAACACCTTCGTCAAAGTCTATCTGGATGACTGTGAGAACACGGTTGATTTGGTGTTTTTGGGTCCGGAAAGGTGGCCTAACTTTATCCATGCAGCAGGGGATATGGGCACGGCGATCTTACTGCGGATGTGTCAAATCACAGTTGGTGAGCATATCGTGCCTGTACGTGTGATCTTACAGAGGCCTGCTCCCCCTTGCGCCGACCGGTTCAATACATTTTTCGCCGCACCTATCGAGTACGGGGCACCCGACAATCGGCTTTGTTTTCAGACGCGCCTAGTCAACCAGCCTTTGATGACCAATAACCCGGAGCTGGCGCGTATCAACGACCAAGCCGTCATTGATTATCTAGCCAGATTTGACTCGTCCAACATTAGCATGAAGGTCCGTGCCAGCATCATTGAGCAGCTCCCCAGCGGCGCACCCAACCAGGCATCTATCGCAGATGCATTACATGTGAGTCTCAGAGGCCTGCAGCGGAAGCTCAAGGATGAGGAGAACACCTTCAAGGCCCTACTGGAAGACACGCGTCGGGAATTGGCCATACAGTACATCCGGGAGGCGCATTATCCGTCGAGTAAGGTTGCCTACCTGTTGGGTTTCTCCGAACCCAGCAACTTCAACAGGGCATTCCGGCGGTGGACGGGGTGTTCTCCGTCAGAGTTTCGAGAGACAGCTTAATTACTCTGTGTTGTGCTGTATCTCACAATAAGACGGTGGTCAAGAAAGAAGCTATGAATGCTTTTGGGTCGTAGGTTGCCGATCCACATCCGGTTCCTGTACGACCACTTACAGTACGAAAGCGACATTCCCTGAATACCAGTGAAGGTCTCAGTTGCAGCAACTGTTGCCGTTCACGTCCAGCGATCAGTACTCACACTTTCGGCCAGTTCCGGAAGTTCAGCCTTCTTCAAAAAGCCTGTTAGACC
>JAQYVS010000216.1 GCA_030145365.1 Desulfofustis sp.
TGGAACAGCCCCAGAATCGTTTACCGATACCCCCTCCAGCCGAACCTGTTTTAATAAACATTTCCACTCCACACTCCGGACACGATGGTGAACTCTCCGTTTCAGGAACCGTATGGTTACTCGAATTATTGTTCACCAGACGTCTCAATTTAAGACCATCGATCAGCGAAATCTGCTTATCTTCTGCAAATTTAATAGCCTTATAGGAAAATTCTCCGGTAGTTACAACATAGCCGCCATGTGCCTTTGCCACCTGCATGATGGTGTGTTGCTGCCTGATTATCGACAGATCGATTCTCTGCTCACGCCAGTAACGATACTGGGTGATATAGGTTTTTTCACCTTTGCGCATCATGCAATCTACGCCATCACCGAGAGTCGACGGAATATCTATGATAGTAAATCCATTTTTCTCAAAAAATTCCAACATTAACTGATCAAATTCCTGTCGGGACATTTTTCTAAACGGATCGATTTTGATTACAGAATCCTGGTAGTTCGCATGTTCAACAGACCGCCTCGGCCTGGCTTCAACCACATTTGTCACTTTTTGCTCAACCTTTACGGGTTTGCTGCGTCCTTTAAAAAGCGCCGCCAACAAGAAACAGCAGGGCAGGACGTATTGGGCCCAATAGGCAATCGTTGCTGGAATTTTTGCAGAATCACCGTAGGTACCCAGTTTGCCCACCACCTGATGGACAACCAGATAGGAAACCAAGGCCAGTACCACGTATATCAGTTTTGGTAAATACGCTAACACGACACGACTCCTCTCCACCGTTTTATAAAACACCGGCGCCTCTGCCATGCATGATAAACTACTCTATTTCGTCCCTCAATTTCAAATAGATATGAAGACATGAACTGATTAAAATAAGTGTTCATCACTTTTCACTTAACCTTGAGACATCCTGGAAATATTCTCGCAGAACATAGTTATAGGTAAGATCACGACTTGCCGCATCACAGCGAGGACACACAATTTGGGCAAGGTCTCTGCTGAGATTTCCGATCATGTTGATCAACAATGCTTTGTCAGCGTTTTGCAATGCTTCATCTATCCTGCTATTCCAGTCGGTAATTTCTTCTGGTAGAGCTTTCGTCGAGTCAATATAGTGTCTTAATTTCTCACCCGATATTTTCATGATTCATCTCCTGCGGCAATCAACAAAAATGGGGTTCCGGTCGAAACCGAAACCCCATGGCGTCACTGACCGGAGCGGCAGTATTCAAAACTGCTGCCTCCCGCTCCCAAAGAAAATTTTTATGCTCTTCTAGCAACAACATGCACACTATATAAAGGAAACATCAAGACCACCGCCAATCTGGTTAAAATTAAATCCTGCACGCGTAATCTTGCCCAACAAACCAAACCCGCCTTTTATCTGGATCTATCCGTCTACTTATTACCATTGGTTAAAGGCCAGGTAGTAATATCTGTTTAAATCAATAATCCCCCCATTACCTCCATGGTATGTATCAAATTCCTTCTGAAACCAGTCATAAACCTCCCAGAACTTGTCATCAGCCCTGTTTACACCATACTTACTGATCCGTACAAGGTACCGATCACTATTATCAAAATTATCAAGGACTTCAAAAAAGTCAGGCATATCGGTAGCATCAACAATGAAAAAATAGTTAGGGTAAGCACCAACAAACCCGTTGAGAAAATCAGCCCGGTCTTTGGTTGGATCAATGTTCACCGATTCCCGGAAAAGAAATCTGACATTATCATGCCAGCGATCGATTACGATAGAAAAGACCTCATCCTCTCCGTCTGGGATATTTGTGACTCTGATCCAGGCAATATTTGCATTGTGATCAACTACATGACTGAAAAAATTGACGCCAGGCGCTGAAACTGCAACAAAACCCTCCATCATGTCTTCCACCGTTTCATATTCGGGACGCAATTTAGGATAGGGAGCACCTGCGGGCAGATAATTCTGATCAAACTCAATACCTGCAGTAATAATCTGGTTTTTAACCACATCTTCGATTAACTCCCTTTTAGGCTCATCTGTCGTAAATTCGATTTTAGCTGGTATCCGAGCCGGAGTGTAATGAAGTTTCTTAGGCTTAATCCCTATATACCAGGAGTAAAACATCTCATGTCGTTTTTCTTCCGGCATAAAATCAAGGAAATAGCTTTCTCCCTCAATTCGCAAGGCATCCATGTAAAACCTGGTTGCCAGCTGATGACCTGCAGTGCCATAAATATCAAAACCTGCAACGAGGGAGTAATAGATTCGCTCAAGCAACGGGTAATCAACCACCCACAATGTCTTCGGCAGGCCGCCTAATACGCCGCGGTGTACCGAAGCGCTGTCAAAGTGTCTATATACGGTGAGGAGAGGGTCGTCATCCGGCCGGCTTCCCTTCCATATCATGCCCGTGTCCAGCCCATCGGGATAATGAAAGCCATAAAACTGCTGACGAGACTTATAGTAATCAACCGCCCAGGCATAGTGCGGGTTTTTGAGGAGCGAATCTTTCAGAGAATAATCGCTGCCGTTCTCACCAGGCATGCGCAGCTTCTCGTAGTTGTACTTGAGAAATCCCGGATACTTAACCGCTAAATCATATTCTGGATCCATAAACATGATCCAGAAATGATCATCGATCACGTTCAGGGCTACCTGACCTTTGCAGACCGGCCCCCGAATAAAAGTCATAATCGTATATTGTGCGTTATCGAGAAGCCACTGGTAGCGTGATCGTGCCGGTATCTGCTCATATGTCTCAAAAGGATTTGCACTGATTTTCTTGGCATATCCCTTCAGGTAGGGAGTTTTGGTCCACTCAGGTGTAATAAACAGCTCATGTGCTCGCTGATATTCGTCCTCCCCCATGGGAAACACCATATGCGTTTTATACACGATGGTTGAGTATATTTTCCTGAAACGATAGTAAAAGTGTTCGGATCCAGGATCATCATAAGGGCGAACCGTGGCAATAATATCAATATCTTCGCCTGCTGGTGTCCTTGAGCGTACAAGTTCGTAGAACTCTTTGCTGCCGGTTTTAAAGGTTATATGGGAAAGGAACAGATGCTCATAGATGTAACGTGCTGTCATCCGATGCTTTGGATCTGTCTGATTTAAAAATGTTTCCCACTTCTCCACCATC
>JAQYVS010000088.1 GCA_030145365.1 Desulfofustis sp.
GAAATCGGTGATTTTTCCATGAATGATATAAGTATGGAACGAGCAGCACTTTTTGCTGCCCCGCCACCTCCGAAACCCTCTATAAATTTTGATAATGGCCCGATCAACTTCAATGAACTGATAAATGAATTTGAGACGGAACTCATTATCAAAGCTATGAAGTTCACCTCCGGAAATAAAAAAGAAGCCTCCAGAGTTCTATGCCTCAAACGAACTACCTTGCTTGAGAAAATCAAAAAGAAAGAAATTGAAGGAAAATGGGAGTATTAAAGGTTGTGCGACCGAGGCATATGCGGTCTATGTTGCAGAGCACCTCTCAAGCAATAATCTGAATTTTATCCAAAATATCTTCATCAGTTGATGGTGTTAGCAGAATATCGCTTACACCGTACCTAATTGCCATGGAAACTTTTGATTGCGTCCACTGTGAGCTTGCAAGGATTAGGGGCAGTGAGCAGCTAGAGCTAATTTTGATCACGACTCCAAATACCTGTTCATCAAGGTCCTGGCTTATCAGAAAAATCAACTCAAACTTTCCAGGTAAAAAGCCCTTGATATCGGCACCGAAGGAACACTGTTGCCAGCCAAGCTTCCTGTCCTCCAGTACTTTACGAATCGCTGCGGCATCTGGCTCATAATCACTGATAATCAGAACCGGTACACTATCAGCTTTTCTTTTGACGTTTTGGTTCTCCTCAGGTTTAATTTTGATAGGATCTTCCAACTCGGCAACTATGGCCGTTTCTTTAACAGCATCTTTAATTCTGCTGGTCAATACTACATTCTCTACAACTTTTTCGGGCAAAATAAGCTGGAGACAACAGCTGGAATTGTTATTGATTCTCAGCTTCAGAGAAAAAAGATAACAGGAGTTATCTTCCGTTGGTTCCTGATCGGAAATCTCAACACTGCTTTGGTAAATATAACGGGTCTGCTTTTTGTGAAACCTGATATTCTTATTATAGGTATCTTCAAAAAGCACGTTAAGGATGCCAACAAGCATGTTAATAATCTCACTAAATCCATCCTGGTAGTCAGAGTTGAATTCCTCCCTATCGACAACCGTTTCCAATTCCTGAGGGGGAGTATTCAACAGGGTTCCAGCAAGTCTAATACCATCTTTGAATTCGGCAAACACATATAGATCATCCTCAATTTCGCCCGAAATTGCCAAGCAAGCCATGACTTGCCTGGTAATTTCCCTGTTTACTACAAAGACTTCTTTCGTAACTCGATATATTTTCTGTTCCTCCCATGTCAGATCGGCTCCTAGAAGCGTTTGCAGCTCCTGACTACTGTGTTCAATTATATCATCTTGCAGTCGTTCAATTTTCTTCAGATATTTGGCATCGACAGGCATTAACAATGATTTTTCGTTTTCGGAATTCTTAGAACCATCATGTATTATTTCTTTACCATCGCCTCTCTTATAGTCTTTTGCATGATCAGGCGTTTCATCACCATTATCTTGAATTACAGGTTCTAGAAAAGTGGCCGGGAAGATAAAGACCAATGGGTCCATGACCTTTCCCATAAGAATCATCTCTGCATTTACCTGATAGTAGTTCTGGTCCGGGAGAATTTGTTTCTGAATTTCATTGATTTTGAGTTCATCAACCACGTCCTGATTTCTGCAAACAAAACGACTTGGCTGCAAATAAGAATCTTGAAGTACTTCCGTAAATACTTCACCGACGATGTGAGTTATTTCGCTGAAAGCATATTGAATATCTTTTTCATAATCTTCTTCATCTGTAATTTTAACGAGCTCAAGTTCAGGAAGCATGATCAGGAGGCCGCCAAGTCGAATCGCATCCTTTCTGGAAACGAATAATGATCCTTTCAACACAGCCTCACCTATTAGATCCACATCCACAACAACCTGGCCTATTTGAGATTCTGTAACTAGTTCTTTTCCTGTTACATAGGATCCTCGTTGCCTCAACAAAATAAGTGGTTCGCCGATAGCGATGCTCAACCTCCTGGTCATCAGGGTTAGAGCTGATTCGACGATTTTCTCAAATTTTTTAGCTGGTTCCATCTAGTAAAAAGCAAATAAGAAGTGAAGTTATTTCCGGCATTCTTTTGCCAACGCGAAAGGATTTAGTTAAACGAGATTAAATTCTTATAGCATTGCTCAAGATCTCAGTCAACCGAAGCATGTCTTGACGTTTTATTGAGCATTCCGATTATTCTAAATAAAAGTTCGTCAATTTTTTGACTAAAAAACGGCAAGATATTCTCCATATGATCTGGAATCTACGAAATTCGGCCTTTTTTTTAGCTTTTCTTATTGGAACATAAATTGCATATTAATCTAGTATTTATCATACGGAGACACGGAGACACACTTTAATGAGGATCTTCTTTTTTATCATTTTTGCTTTGCTGGCTGCCCCGCTGGCCGCCCAGAGTAATTCTGTGCTTAACAGACTCAGCAGAACCGATATTGGAAGCTCTATCCAGATCTTTGCCTATTTCGATAATTTTCCTGAATTCACTCATCACCTTTCAGGGAAACGGCTTGATATAACCCTAAACCATACTTCCACTGCCCCTACACTTCTCCAACCTGCCTCAGATGAGATAATAATCAAAGCCCTCACCCTGCCACAATCCGATAGTCTCACGCTCAGTTTTTTCTTTCGTTATGTTCCCCAAGAGTTTCAGATATCAAAAAGTGTAGCAAACACCCTGATTATAGATATTGAGCCGGGAAACAAGTTCACCAGAACCTTTAAGGAATTATCATCTCAGCTTGGTTCTGTAACCGTTCTTAACCGCAGGTACGAAACTTATCCCCTCCCTCCGGTGAGTTCTCCCTACTCAGATGACTGGCGATCGTTTATAGCTTATTTTGAAACGGACGTGTCAATAAAACCAAACATGTCCTTTTATCTACCTACTTTTCCGCTAATACGCTTGATCCTTCCTGAAGCTATTGATGTTCAAACAATAATTCCAAAAGAGATCGTCACCTTCGTAGAGAAAAACCTATGGTTTGAAGCAATAAGTTCTATTCAACGGGAACTGAGGGAATCACAAAGAAGAGATACACAAAAGTATCTGGCCCTGACCCATGCAGAACTGCTCCTCAGACTAGGTAATTTTGAAGCTGCTCAGAAGCAACTCACCACTCTCAAAAATACATTTTCAGGTCAACAGATTGGAGTCCTTGCAAATTATACGCTCTGCACCTTATTGGCTAACAATAATGATCCCTATTCTGCTGATTTTGAGCTCAGAGATATTCTAAACCAACTGCCTAACAGCCATCACTTGAAGCCCCATGTACTAATTTCACTATCCGAAACGGCTTTAGCCTCCGGGCAGTTAAATAGGGCACAGAGTTACCTGGAACTTGACAGCCTGATATTTCCTCCGGAACTTGAAAAATATTTACAATTACGCATGGCTGACGTCCTCTACGCCAAGGGTAAGGAAATTGATGCCTATCGTGCGTACTTAGAAGTGCAAGATTCTCTCGATTTGACCAATTATTCCTATTCATTAAGTGGATTCTGCTCATCGCTGTATGCACAGGAACAGTATCAGAAAAGTGCCCAATGCTACCAACGCTTGACAGAAGTCACTACTGAACCTGAGCAGGCCGCTCTTTCCATGTATCGCAGTGTCACATCCATGATCAACCAGAGAGGCGGCTTAGGTGCAGCCGAGCAAATAGCAGAAGCTTTGAAACAGGTCATTTCACGTTATCCTGAAACGGAGGCGGCCATCAGAAGCAGCTTGAAACAAACCGATCTCTGTTATCTGCAGGATGAAACCTGCGCCGATAGTGCACAACAAACCTATAGAGCTCTAGCAGAAATATCGGTAAACCGATCAACAAGAGAAGAAGCCTACTTCAAGGAAGCACTGCTCTATCATCTTACAGACAAAAATGACAGAGCCATTGAACTGCTCATGACAATGCTGAGAAATTTCAGGAGCGGCTCAGTCAGACCACATGCAGAAACTCTCCTCGTCCGGCTTCTGCCAAACGAGTTAGACCGTCTTTTAAGTGACAAAAACTACATAAAGGCAATCGCTCTTGCACAACAAAATCGGAATTATTTCGAGAATGGCTGGTTTGATAGTAGACTTCTGGAAAACCTTGGTCTTGCCTATGAGCAACTGGAAATCTATCAGGAAGCCCTGCATATTTTTCTGTATTTGAGAGGTGTGACTGGAGTCGAAGAAAAAGAACGCTTATACCTTGACTTGACCAGAATCAGTCATGCAAAAGGAGATAATTATCTGGTCGAAGACTTTTCAAGCGAATACTTTTACAATTACCCTAACGGGCTGTATCACGACGAGATCTTGTTTTATAGAACAGATTCGCTGTATGCTCAAGGGCTTGTTGTCCAGGCATTGGAACTGCTCCCGGAGCCTCTTCCGGACACGATTAAGTACAAATATCTTGCTGCAGCAATCCATTATCAGAAAAACGACTATGTACAAGCAATAGGACTTCTCCTGCCAATATGGAATAATGCGGGGACGCTACCGGAAGATCAACTATTCATAATGGCAGACAGTTTTAAAAAACTTGGAAGAAGTGAGGAGTCCAGACAATTTTTTTCACTGACTAAAGATATCCAAAGATTTAGAGACTATTCGTTGTTTCAGCTTGCCGGACTCTCGTCGATTGTCGGAAACGAAATTCAGGCATTGTCTCATTTGCAGAAAATATCTGACAGCGCCATAAATGTTCAAATGCAGAGACTTGCAAGGCAGGAAATAGAATTTCAACAATTGGCTGAAAATCTTTAAACGTACTTTAAGCATTGGTATGACAGAAAAGGAAACCCCATGGCACCGGAAAACCTGACCGCGAACAACAATGATGCGGAGGATTCTCAATATTTGGCTCAACACAAGAGAATCTTCGCGCTCATCAGTCAATGGTCTCTAAAAACAAAGATTGCACTCGGTGCAATGATCATTTTCTCAATTATAATTTTTGGTTATCTCATTCAGCAATTCAGAATCGCTGATTATCAACTTCTCTATAGTAATCTTTCTAAAAGTGATTCCTTCGCCATAGCCTATTTGCTTGATCAGCGAACTATTCCCTATTTAGAAAAAAAAGATGGTAAAGATCTCTGGATTCAAGCAAATCGTATCTACCACACGAGGCTGGAACTTGCTGAGAACGGACTCCCAACCGGCGGTCAAACCAGTTATGAGTTTTTCGACAAAAATCGTTTATCCCTTACCGATTACGTCCAGAAAGTAAACCATCTCAGGGCTCTGCAAGCAGAGTTGGCGCGTTCGATCACAACGCTGGACACTGTCTCATCAACCCGGGTCCATCTCGCTATAACCCAGGAAAAAGTTGATCAATCTACGGATCCGTCAGCTTCCATCTTTCTTACAATGTTGCCCGGCAAGCAACTTAAACCAGAACAGGTACAAGGCATCATTCATCTTGTATCAGGCTCTGTCACAGGGCTTAAACCAGAACATGTGACGCTTATTGATTCGACTGGAATGGTAATCAGCCATAGCATAAATCACCTTGATACGGAGTATGCATCCTCCAATATGCTCTTGTTTCAGCAGCAAGTTGAAAGACGGCTTGAAAGAAGAGCTCAGGATCTACTCGACAGGATTCTCGGCCCACACAGGGCCCTGGTAAAAATTGGTGCACGCGTAGACTTCACGAGAACTGAAAAAACCCTGGAATTATACGACCCGGAAGAGCCTGTAGTAAAAAACGAAGAGTTTAGTCAGGAATCTGGAGATACTCAAGACCAGGGCATTGACGCAAACGACACAAATACTCCAAACTCGGGTGTCAAAAGAACCTCTCGGGTAACCCAGTACGAGATAAGTAAAACCACCAGCAAAACGGTAATCCCCGTTGGGACAATTCAACGTCTCTCTGTTTCAGTTCTTCTTGCAAATCAACAATCAGCTGGAAGTGAACAGACAGATGCAGGGCAGTTGGCCACAACGGAAGAACTCGAATCGATCAAAGAAATAGTCTCGGGGGCACTTGCTTTAGATACTCAAAGAGGAGATACCATTAATGTGTTGGCAGTACCATTTATAGAACCCATGAAGGTACCGCAGGAGTATGAACCACAGCCCACGAACCAACTCTATGACTATCTGCCGCTAATCAAAATAGGATTGATTGCAGTTGCATGTCTTCTCTTTTATCTGCTGCTGATCCGTCCTTTGATAAAAATACTGAAGAACGAAATTTCCAACCAGTACAGACACGTTGAAGAACGTGAACGTGAACGAGGCCAACTATTAAAAGCATTGCAAAAAGAAGAGGACACAGCTCTCTTGTTAAAAAAAGAGGTCCTGCACAATCCGATGCCCACCGCTCATATTGTAAAAAGCTGGATTCAGGAAAGCTAATCGATGATAAAGGAATCACTGACAGGTCTTAATAAAGCGGCAATTCTCCTGATGTGCCTTGGTGAAGAGGCCACAGCCAGAGTTTTTCAGGAACTCTCCGATAAGGAGGTCAAAGAGCTCAGCAAAACAATGGCGACCATTGATCATGTCCCTGATAAAGTTAAAGAGAGCGTTTTTAGCCAATACAGACAATCTCAGGAACAATTATCCGGACATTTTTTCAGAGGTAACGAATTTGCTAAAAAAGCAATCAGGGCGACCAACGAAGGAGAACGTACCGAAGTCCTTCTGGAACAATATGTCTCTGATACCGAATCGCGTTCTCTAGAAACCATTTCCATGATGAACCCAAACATGGTTGCCGATCTTTTAGAAAAAGAACATCCGCAAATGGTGGCCCTTGTTCTTTCAACACAAAAATCCGAGCACGCTTCGAAAATCCTCACCCTGCTTCCAGAAGACATGCAATCAGACGTTGTCTACCGAATAGCAAATCTGGAAAAGGTTTCAGTTGGAATTCTCGATGATATAGAAGATGCCTTGCAGCGTGAAATCGGCAAGTCGACCGAAACTGAAGTTAAAGAGGTTGGAGGTATCGACAAAGTGATTGATCTGTTAAGTTCATTAAACCCCAATCTTAATGGGGAAATCCTGAATGCTCTGGAAGAAACCGACGGTAAACTTGCTGAACAGATTCGCCGAAAAATCTTCTCTTTTGAAAATCTTATAGCCCTCGATGGAAACTCCCTTCAGATGATACTTAGAGAAATCAACAATGAGTCACTGGCACTCGCTCTTAAAACCGCTTCTCATGAATTAAAAGAAAAACTTTTTGACAACATGTCTACACGGGCTGCTGATATGATACGGGATGATCTCGAAGCATTGGGGCCTGTTCGACTTTCAGAAGTGGAAGCCATGCAGCAGTCAATTGTTAAAATCGCTATGAAACTCGAAGAAGAAGGCAAATTTCTTCTTGGGGACAATGAGAAACATGTACTCGTTTGACTCAAAAACCACTATTCAAAAATTCATGATACTGTCTCGATCTTTTGTATTTACAGCCATTTTTATTGTATTCCCTCTTCTTATGCCCAACGTCAAAGCTCAAGATAGTCCGAGTGAAACAATCAATCTACCTTCGGTTGAGGAACGCAGACTTCAGGTTAGAATAGTAGAGACACAGGAGGGTATCCTCGAGGAAAAGAAAGCCTTAGCGTTAAAACACAAAGAGCTTGATACACTGAAAACATCGATTGATGAGCGGCTCGCAGCAATTGATGTAAAACTTGACCAGATGAAGCAACAAAAAGTCCAGCTTGAAGAATTATTGGCAAAAAAGGATCAGGCTGAGAAAGACAAGATAAAAAACCTCAGTAAAATATATGAAAGCATGGAACCTGGGAAAGCTGCAATGGCCATCACAGGACTGGATCAGCAATTGGCTGCAGAGTTGCTGGCTAATATGAGAACCAGATCAGCCGCACAAATTCTCGACAATCTGGATAACCAACAGACGACGGAAATCAGTAGGTTATTTTTATCATTGCAACCCGAATAACTCTTATAATTAAAACCTGTTTTTCGCTCTTCTCCCACCGCTCAGACGTCGTCCCCTGGTCTCGCAATAACCAGGTAATAGTATAAATACTCACATCTTCTGTTTATTTTTCTAGCTCGTTTTTGCAGCCGTTTCTTGAACCATGGGTTTTATTTTATAAGGATCTGTGATAGAAAAATCTGAACACCTGAATCATTCAGTTAATCTGTCACACGAGTGGGGCTCAATTGGATCTGTCGACGATATTAGGAATAGTGGCTGCTTTCGGTCTTATGTTGCTGGCCATCCTGCATGGCAGCCCTTTAACGATTTTTTTCAATGTCCCTGCTCTTATGATCGTCCTGGGAGGAACAATCGGCGTCGCCTTCATTCACTACCCTTTTAAAGATTTACGAGAAGCGTTCAGAGTCGCTAAAAAAACCATTTTACATAAAGATACATCAATTAACGATTACATCGTTCAATTGATGGAGTTTGCTCATAAAGCAAGAAAAGAAGGTATCCTTGGTCTACAAAACGAGATAGAACACATCGAGGACGAATTTCTTGTAAAAAGTATGCAGATGGCAGTCGACGGCCAGGAGCCTGAAACACTGCGTGCTATGCTCAATACTGAGATCGGCTATATCCAGCAGCGGCACACAAAAGGGGCAAACATCTTCATTTCGTTAGGAACCTATGCTCCGGCAATGGGCATGGTTGGCACCTTAATAGGTCTTGTTCAAATGCTTCAAAACCTCGATGATCCCACGAAAATCGGGCCTGCAATGGCCGTTGCTCTGTTGACTACGTTTTACGGAGCTGTTATCGCAAATGTTATCTGCCTGCCCATAGCCGGCAAATTAAAAAACAGGTCAGAGTCGGAAATACTTATAAAATCGCTGATCACCGAAGGGATGCAATCTATTTTATCCGGAGAAAACCCTCGGATTATTGAACAAAAACTGCACGCATTCATTTCTCCCAAGTTAAGAGAATCTACTTTTAATCGGTAAACCAAGGATCCGGTAATGGTAGAAGAAAAATACGTTTATCCAGAAGACCGGAAAAAAAGTGAATCTGAAGAACATCCCGGCAGATTTCCGCCCTGGTTGATCACCTATTCCGATCTCATTACCCTTCTGCTGACTTTTTTCATTCTGATGATGTCCATGGCCAATCTTGATCCGGTCAGATTTACCAAAGCCTCCAGTTCACTAAAAGATGCGTTCGGTATTAAAACTCGTCCTTCTATAATTGATCGGGCAGTACCGATAATACCATCACCGCTAGACACTCAAATTCAACCGTCTTTGGTCGAGATGACTGACTCTATTTATCCTCAGATCAATAGTCGGCTAGAAGAGCTCAAATTAACTCAGGATGCTAAAACTATCCTGACCGATTCAGATACCATTACTTTAAGACTCAAAGATACTTTTTTGTTCAATCCCGGTGAGGACGAGTTGGATCCACGATCGTATCCGCTACTTGAAGATCTTGCAGATATTATAAGACCGTATCCCATCCTTTTGCGTATTGAAGGTCATACCGACGATATTGAAACGACAACGGACAAATTCCCTGACAGTTGGGAGCTTTCTGTAGCTCGAGCTGTTGCAATCACCCGATTTTTCAAACACCATAAACTGCTCGATCTTGATCGTCTCTCAGCAATAGGATATGGTTCAAAACGACCCATTGTCGAGAACTCCAGTGATGCCAATCGGGCCCAGAACCGGCGCGTGGATTTTATTCTTCAAGCCACACTCTCGTCAGGCACAAGTCCTGCAATAGATCATAGAAGCGCTCTTCCACTGTAAATATTTTGACACCTGTTTCCCGATAGCTGTAGGATTAGGCAATGGCAGGAAAAATTGATAGAACTGGTGATGGAACTTCTGCATATAGCGGCAGAGGAAAAATCATCTCCATTTTGACCGTACTGATTCTTCTTGTATTAGGAACAGGCGCAATCTCATATTACTATTTTGACCTACCTCCTGTATTAAAGATAGGGGAGCAAAATCCTGACACTTCAGGGCCAGATCCTGACCAAGAAAATGAAGTTGGCCCTTTGGTAGAAATACAAGAATTTATCGTAAATATTATCAGTGAAGAAAATAACCACTACCTTAAAATTTCCATGACGCTTGAAATGTCCAACGAAAAGGTCAGGAATGAGGCTGAAAAACGTATGGCCCAGATCCGTGATACGGTTTTGCTTCAACTCAGCAATAAAACATTTGAAGAGTTATATGATTTGCAAGGTAAAAAATTACTGAAGGCGGAACTGCTCAACCGGATTAATGACTTATTAACAACGGGCATGGCAACTTCGATTTACTTTACCGATTTTGTAGTACAATAAATTTAATCAAAAGCGAAACGTGGAACCGATCCTATCCAAACAGGAAATAACCGACCTCCTACAGACAATCAGAAAGGGTGATGTGTTACCCCAAAAAGATGAGGTTTACAGTGATCAATCCCACAAGCAGACGTACTCGAACTTAGACCTTTTTAGAATCTCAAATCAGCGCGACAACTCGGTGCTTATTCCAAATTTTGAAATTGTTGCCGATTTGTTGGGTGAAAATCATGCGCTCTCATTGTCTCACCTACTGCAGCGGTCTCTCATCATCAATAAAACAGACGTTCAATCAATGTCTTTCGAAAACTACTTACTTTTTAAAGAAAATCCGGGCTCCATCGGTCTTCTGAACCCGCATCCGATGAAACAGGGAGCTTTGATTGTCTATGATCCGCAGCTGTCTTTTGCACTTCTCGAAATTATGCTGGGAGCCTCAGACAAACTGAGCTTTCTCCCCCTTGAACGCAAACTTACCAAAATGGAATTGACCGTTGTAAAATCTGCAATGAACCTGATTTGCTCAGATCTTGACAACTCCTTCAGTCCAATCACTTCCATAGCAACTAAACTGTTAAAAATCGAAAATGACCACAGACTCGTATCAATTACCGATCCGGAAGCTGAAGTGATCGTCTCTACCTACGATGTGCACATCGAAGACAATGTTGCCTCGATGGAACTCGTATTTCCGATTGCTGTCTTCGATCCATATAAGGATGCTTTTCTTGAGCTATTAAATTTCAACCCTAGCCCCGATAAAAGCTGGTCTGATGTTCTAGAGACTGAACTCAGTGCCATGTCAGCAACTGTTATTGCCCAATTAGGTGTTATCGATCTTTCACTCAGACAATTGATGTCTTTGCAAGTCGGTGACGTTCTTGCTACGAACTACGACCTGAATTCCCAGTTAATGATACTCATAGAGGACAAGCTATCCTTTTTTGGTACTCCCGGTGAACGAAACGGTAAGAAAACAGCGACTATTTCAGGAGTTTTTCAGTAAAGACCAAAGGAGATTACCCATGGAATCGTTAAAAAATCCTGGACCTAGTCAGAGACCTGGTCCAGAAGAAATAAAAGAACTGCTTGATGACAGTTTTGGTCCGGCAGAATTTGAGGGTAATCCCAATACAATTGAAGATAATTCTCACAAACGTGGGCTGGAGTTTCTGTACGACGTTCCCCTGCAGGTATCTGTAGAGGTAGGGAGAAGTAAAATTTTATTAAGGGATCTGCTCAAAATGGGTGAAGGGCATATAATTGAGCTCGATAAAACAGCAGGAGAACCACTTGATATTTATGTGAACTCAAGGTTGATCGCCCGAGGGGAAGCGGTAAGAATCGGGGATAAATTCGGGATCAAGTTGACCGATGTAATCAGCGCCAGTGATCGTATTGAAAAACTTGGTTGATTGCTCTTAACGAAATTCGTATGATAGAAGCTTCCGGTCCCACCGATGCCCATTACCGCTAAACCAACCTTAATCAACCAGTTCCCTCAGGGACATGACAGACGAATCGATCAGGCCCGAAAAAGAATTACTATGAACGATACGCAGGAAATAGCAAAAAACCAGTCCGAATCCAGTCAGACAGAACAATTGGAGGATTCGTCCGCTAATCTGGAAAATCGAACTGCCACAAGAGTTTTGTCGGTTACCAGCGGCAAAGGGGGAGTTGGTAAAACTGCAGTTGTTGCCAATATGGGTTATTGCCTTGCCCGTTCAGGGAAAAAGGTGCTCATTTTCGATGCGGACCTCGGTCTTGCAAACATTGATGTGGTATTCGGTCTTACCCCACAATACAACTTGAACCATTTCTTCTCCGGCGAGAAAGATCTTGAGTCGGTTATGGTGGAAGGACCCCACGGTATCAAAATCATGCCTGCCGGATCAGGAGTTCAATCATTTATTCAGCTCGATTCCCACCAGAAGATACGGCTTCTCGAAGCCCTCGATAGCCTCGATCATGAGTTTGATTTTGTCCTGATCGATACTGAAGCGGGCATTTCTGAAAACGTTACCTACTTTAATACGGCAGCTCAGCAAATACTTGTTGTCACCACCCCCGATCCAACCGCAATAACCGATGCTTATGCCCTGATGAAATTACTTTCCATCAAATACCATGAAAAGCATTTTAATCTTATCGTCAACATGGTCCAAAATGAAGATGAGGCGTTGGACGTTTATCGTAAGCTGAGTATGGTTTCTCATCGATACCTCGATATCTCAATTGATTTCTTCGGGTCAATTCCATTTGATAATCAGATGAAGGATGCCATCAGAAAACAACAGGTGATCAGTGATTTCGATGGAGGTTCAAAAATCTCAGAAACATTCAGCGAGCTTGCTGGACGAGTAGTGGCACTGAGTTCGCCGGTGAGTCCAAAGGGAACAATCCAGTTTTTCTGGAAGCGGCTTCTTGGCTTGAGAAAAACAGAAGAATAGCAACGCAGGCTGACCCCTTCCCTCAAGATTCGATGTGAAAAAACCAGAAGTATTTCCATTTGTTGTTCCCCGGTTATCCCTCCCTGTTACTTGTATTAGAGAATATTTCATGCTAGTATTTGATGCTGTAATCTCATGTGTCAATTTTTGATATTTATTTGCTTATCCTAAAAACTACAGGGCTAATAATGACAGCAGAGACATCCATTCTGCAAAATATTCCTAACGAAAAACCGGTTCGTATTTTTCTGCCCATAATAAACAACGCCCAGCGTTACCGAACCCAGGCAGTCTATAAAGAAGACCAATCCCCCTATTTCAATCTTTTATTCCAGGCCGGGACTCTGCCGACTGAGGACCTCGACACAAAAGAAATGTGTCTGATCAATGTAGATTTCGGTGATCCCAACATCTCCCTGGAAGCGACCATTGTATCTTCTTCAAAACAGACACTGAAAATGCTTGCCAAGAATTTGGTAAGCCACGAGCAGATGCGAGAATTTTTTCGGGTAGATGCGACAACTGATGTAATATCCAAATCATTTCATCCGGAATTTTTTGGAGAGCATGGAGTTCCCTGGGCTATCCAGGGAAAAACGATTGATATCAGTGGGAGTGGAATCTTAGCTGTTTTTACGGAAAAACCTCCGGAAGAAGAACAGACACGTCTGGAAATTTCTTTACCGACAGAGAAACCGGATGTAGTTAAAGTTCTGGCGCAACCCGTTAGAACCACTCGGGTGAATCAGAATCAATGGGAGATAGCCTATCACTTTATTGATATTTCCATCGAAGACAGAGATAAAATTATTGGCTGTTGTCTGGAGATTCAACGTCGCTTCCTTCGACTGAAAGTAAGATTGGAAGGAATTGGCGTCTCATAGTCTGTTTTGATACCATTGTGCTATACTCTATTCTTCAATGACTCTATCGTTAAGTCACCTCTGCTTTGTCGCAATCGCTTCGGTAACCATATTTCTGCTTCAGTCTTGTTCTGAGAATCAAACACCAGAGAACCTGGCCCTTGATTTCATCGAACGGGCAGAAACCGCGGTTCAAGAACGGGATATCCGTGTTCTTCGAACCTTGATTTCCACTGATTATCAGGATCCAGAAGGACGATCTTCCCGGGACATACTTGCAGTCGCGAGCGCCTATATCATGCGATCAAAATCCATACATGTACTTTTCCGATTACATTCAGCTTCACAAGTTGAAGACGGGATTCAAGCGAAGGTCTTGGTGGCTCTGGCTGCCAGACCAATAGACGATCCAACATTATTGCCACGGTTAAACGCAGATATTTACTGGTTTGATATAGTTCTCAAAAAACGTGATGGCGATTGGAAATTGCTCAGTGCGGTCTGGCATCAGGCTATGGTGGAGGACTTTATGACCAACTAAACGCCAGTAGATTCGAGTTAGAAATCCCCAGCCCTCTTCTCCACGTCGTATGCTTTTTTCCCTGAAGATACACCGGAAAACATCGATTTTTCCAGAAATGACATTATGTAGAGAACCCCGATAACCAAAACGATAAAAGCAAGAACTTTGGACAGTTCTTTTGGCTTTTTGATGGCAGCTATTATTATTACCAGCGCTAAAATTGCAGCAGCAATCCAATTGGTTGTAAAATAGGTAAAAATCTTTAAAAGATATTGCTCAACTGCCTGCATTGCAGAAACCCCGTTTTAGAATTCATTTTGTTGATTACGCTGGATTGTATCAAAAATCAGAATTGTTAATCAACACAAATCCATTCAAATCGAAGATGTTCAGAATATTTATAAATAGTGGTAACCTTGCGTGATTTGCATTTCTAAATTCAGGTGATTGAGTTCTCACAAAATTTATAAAATCAGAACAAAATAGACCTGCATAAGGACCCCTTTTTACGTTAGCCTTTTTCTCTGTCAATTCTTTCAAAAAAATAAAACTAAGAGTAAGACCGCTAACTCTGCGAGATAAAAATCAATTCATGAAATT
>JAQYVS010000251.1 GCA_030145365.1 Desulfofustis sp.
TAAAAAAGGTCCGCCCTGAAATTTCCGTTTTCAATTTCCTGTTCCAGGTTTTTGTTGGTCGCGGCCAGCACCCGGACATTGACCTTGATGGTTTTACTGCCCCCGACTCGCTCAAATTTCTGTTCCTGCAGGATGCGCAGAATCTTGGCCTGGGTTTTCAGGCTCATATCTCCAATTTCATCAAGGAACAGGATACCGCCGTCGGCCTGATCGAATTTGCCGCGCTTATTGGCTTGAGCTCCGGTGAAAGAACCTTTGACATGGCCAAAGAGTTCCGATTCGATCAGTTCTTCGGGAATTGCCGCACAGTTAACTTCAATCATCGGGTGATTGGCGCTGGCTGACAGGCTATGGATTGCCTGGGCAACGAGTTCCTTGCCGGTGCCGTGTTGGCCTCTGATCAGAACCCAAGCATCGGTGGGAGCAACCATTTCGATCTGTTGTTTCAAAGAGGCGATAATCTCTGAATCCCCGGTTATGGTTGTCTTGCGGACAGAGCGTTCCCTGAGTAATTTGTTTTCATGCTCAAGCCGGGCAAATCTCAGTCCATTTGCCACTGACAAAATGACCTTGTCATAGGACAACGGTTTTTCTATAAAGTCATAGGCTCCGTTTTGAACGGCCTGGACGGCTGTCTCAATGGTACCGTGTCCGGATATCATTATCACCGGTATGTCTTGCCGCTCCTTGATTTTGGTAAGTGCGGTCATCCCATCCATACCTTCACCCAGCCAGATGTCGAGAAGGACCAGGGTGACGTTTTCAGTTTCAACAAGATCGAGCCCTTCTTCTGCTGTAGATGCGGTTATCGTGTGAAACCCTTCGTCTTCAAGAATACCAGCAAGGGATTCCCGGATTCCCGATTCATCGTCTATGATCAGGACATTCTTATTCATTATTTTAAAACCATGGTGATTTTTAGTGATGAGTCAGGATTAATCGAATTCATATAGGTTCTTTTCTGAACAATTTTTATCCTATCTCGGGTATTCATGATTGGTCAGAGGCAGTTCAATGGTGAATATCGAACCGTTTGGCAGATTATCCTGAACCCTGATGTAGCCGTTATGATCGTTGACGATGGTCGAAACGATGGCAAGGCCAAGCCCGGTGCCGCTTTTCTTGGTCGAAAAATAGGGTTCAAACAGTTTCAGTTTGTTTTCTTTGCTGATTCCCGGGCCGTTGTCGTACACTTTCAAAAGTGCTGATTGGGCAAACGGGTTTACCAGTAGTTCTGCATCTATCTTACCGCCGTGGGGTAAAACCGCAACCGCATTATCCAGCAGGTTGATGATGCATCGTTTGATCTGCTCTCCATCAAATTCAAAGATTGGGATTTCAGTTTCAACCAAACATTCAAAGTCAATTTGCTTGTGTGCTTCCTGATAGAGAACCAGGGTTTCCTCCGTGATTTCGATTAGGTTGTTCGGTGATTTATTAATTTTGGGCATCCGGGCAAATTGAGAAAATTCACTTACCAGTTGTTTTAAGGCCTCGACCTGGTTGATAATTGTATCGGTACATCGGTCCAGAACGGAATCTTCCTCTTGCAGGATATCGGGATAACGTTTGCGTAATCTCTGGGCCGAGAGCTGAATTGGAGTGAGCGGGTTTTTAATTTCGTGGGCGATACGTCGGGCAACTTCTCTCCAGGCGGCCATGCGCTGCATCTTCTCAAGTTTGGTTAAATTGTCAAATACCAGAACAAAGCCGATCGGTGATCCTTCGTCATCCTCAAGTCTGGTGAAATGGATCAGCAGGGAAAGGCTGACCCGGTTGATCGTGACTTTCAGATGCTGCTCTATCGACATTTTACCGGTGGAGTAGAGCTCTTCGATGAAGCGGTCGATGATGAGCATATATTGGCGCGGCAGGGCTTGCCGATAGGACATGTTGATGTACTGGGCAATATCGATACGTAACAGTTTGGCGGCAAAATTGTTTATGGTCGTGATCCTTCCATGTTCATCAAGTGAGACAACTCCAGCGGAAACGTTCTGTAGAATGATTTCAGTGTAACGCCGGCGCTGTTCAGACTCCTGAGAGCTTTGTTCCAGGGCTTTATGGGTTTCGGCAAGCTGTTTGTTGCTGCTATTGATATTGCTGGTCATCGTGTTAAAGGATGTTACCAGCTGGCCGATTTCGTCGCCGGAAACTTCTTCCATCGTGAAATCAAAGTCTCCATCAGAGATTCGTTTTGTGGCTGCAGCAAGTTTATCGACAGGTTCGGTTATGGTTCTGGCGATGCGTAGACCGAACCAGATGGCCGCAAAAACGATGAGTAGCGTGACAATCAACAGGATCAGCAACAACCAAAATTTGAACGGATCCTTGAGGTGCTTGAGCTGTCGGTAATCTTCCAAACCGCTTGATATTCTGGTCATTTGATCAAGCTTGATCGTTTCTATGAGCAGCGAGGTAATGATGATGCCCTGAATGTCGCGTTCGGGACCGAGTTTGATCTGCCGGATATCTCGTACCAGCTCTCCCCGTACTGTTTTCTGGATCAGAGATTCCTTGGTGTTTTGGATCCGGACACGCTGCAGGATGTCGACCGGAATTTTGGGCGGCACAATGCCTTCCAGTTCCCTGGAGGTCCTGCTGAGTGATAGATCCGGATCTCTGAATATCAACGTTATCATCGCCGGGATAGAAGCTGGGGTCATGTTCAGCAATTCTCCAAGCAGCGCGGTGAGCGATTCTTTGGTGAGATCAGGAGGCGTCTCTTCGGCAAAAGCGATAATTCTGTCGGAACTCCCAGAAGCCTGTTCACGCCTTTCCTGGATGATAGATTGTGCCAGTCCGAGCGATTCCTGTAACGAATCTTCGATGCTGGAACTGAACCAGTAATCAACACTTGATGAAACAAATTGAAGGGCGACAAAGAACAGAAGAATTGTCGGCAGCAACGATAAAGAAAGAAAAGATATCACCAGTTTGGTACGGAGTTTACTGCCCTGGACATTTAATTTACGTTCAAAAAATAGTTCTGCCAGGTAACGTAAAATGAGAAAAACAACAATCAGGATCATGATAACGTTCAGGTTTATTAAAGCAAAAATGACGATATTGGAGTTGAGCGGCAATTGAATATCGCGCTCAAACAATTCCGCCTGGAGCCAGATAAAAAACGGAATGAGGCATACACAGATAAAAATGATCCGAGTGACCATTTTTCTCTTCTGTTTTCGCTGCTCTCTGGTTATCTCTGGCTGCAGCGGTACCAGATCTCCTGACTGTGGTCGAGCAATGGGGGAGTGATCTTGGGCTGCCATAAGATATGGTAGTTAGTAGATAAATTCCACAGTATGCCAATCAGTTTTTAAATCCCACCAGGAAACAAAGGGAATGACTGCGTGCAGGCTCAGCGGCAGAGTTTTTTTGTACAGTTCCGCCTTGATTCTAAGCCGGTAGGGTTGATCGGGTTCAAGCTCGTCCAGTCTAATAAATTCCAGACCGTTTATTTCGTTGAGCAGAGTTTTTGCCTCGTCAAGCGAGGTAGTACTATGGTTCTTTTTACTGATTTCAGGCGTTTCTATGGTGTAGATCTGCTTTAATGTATCGTAGGTGAGTGAATGGGAGAATTCGATGTTATTTAGATCGCCGCCAAACCAACTTGATTTGATTTTCTTCAGTTCAACAAAAAAGGAAAATTGTATCGGAATACCACTGTGTAGCCCATCAATCATCTCATTGGTCAAGCTGTTGCGCAGTTCTCCAAAAAGAAGTAGATGAGTGTCCGAAGTAGTAACGATAATATCGGTGAAATGTGGACCACTGATTTGAGTGTCAGCAGATCTGACGGTGTCGGTTATAGACAAACTGATACAGAAGAAGATAAAAAGAACAATAGCGATAAAGGTTTTTTTTGCTTCCATCAACGTCTGTCTGCGAGTATCAATCCGATTGTTTCGATGAAACAGATGATAATCGACGCTCGGATGAAGATAAGGATTGTCATTGGTTAAAATTAAGCCCTAATGTACTTGAAAAATCTAACTATGTCCATTGCTTGTTCCGATGAATCGTCGTCTTGACAACGCATGACAAACCTTGGGTGATGAAGTTCAGATTAGATAAAGCGCTTGACAGGTAAATGGTCTGCTAGTATAAGCGCATATGCACAAAATGTCAGCTTTATGGTATAGTGATCCGGGGCAGTAATAGGGTTCAGACATCGTGAGTGCAGAGCAGTTTGCTTTTTTTTGTGTATCTCATTAATATATGAGCGTAAAAAAGATAATCTCCCGTTAATGTATAGCCCCATTCAAGCGTAGAAATATGTCGCCACGACCTAAGACATTAAGACATTGCGAAGGCAATTTCTGCGGAAGAGCGTTCAAACCCACCGGAACACCGCTTAGCGAGCTGTCCAAGGTGGATTTACACCTCGATGAGCTGGAAGCATTAAGACTCTGCGATTTCGAAGGATTGACCCAGGAAGAAGCCGGAGTCAGAATGGGTGTTTCCCGCGGCACGGTTCAACGAATTATCACTG
>JAQYVS010000330.1 GCA_030145365.1 Desulfofustis sp.
TGTTGGAGGAGACAACCCATGCAAATGCAAAGTCTAAGAAGTAAATTACTGTTGGCGGTTTCGACACTTGTCATCGCCAGCGGCCTGCTCATTTCATTGCTGGTCACACAACGTTACAGTACCAGCCTTTTTGAAGCGGCCAAAGCACAGGCGGAAAACCTTGCCCATGCTATGGCGCTGGATGCCACTGATAAAATTCTCATTAATGATCTGGTTGCGCTTCAGAAAATGTTGGACGATAAAATCAGCAGCAATCCTACCATTGCCTATCTTTTTATTAATAGAGACGGTCAATTGCTGGCCCACACCTTTACCAAAGGTGTTCCAATCGACTTGATCGAAGCCAATACGGTTGTCGCCGGCGATCGCGGCCATTTTCGGAAGATCGTATCGACCAATGGTGAAGGCTATCTCGATGTGGCCTGGCCGGTTTTTGCCGGCAAAGCAGGCGTATTGCGCCTGGGGTTTTCCGAAACACCGATTAAGCGTCAAATAACGAAACTTTGGATTCAGATGAGCGCCCTCACCTTTGCAATCCTGCTTTTTGCGCTGACCGTATGCTTCCTTTTTATCAGACGGGTGACCGAACCGCTGGCGGCACTGTCGGATGCCGTCGAGAATATTGACAAGGATCACCTGGAGGCTGAAATTGAGGTGAAAGGACAGGATGAAGTGGGAAAACTGGCCGCTTCTTTCAACCAAATGGTTGCTCGCATCAAAGATTATACCCAGCAGTTACAAGAAAATGCATTGGAGCTTGATCTGGCCCACAATCAGACCCGAAGTTGTTTTGCCATTGTTCAAGAAATCGGGGCATTGCCGAACTTGAATGATGTTGGTACATATCTAATTCAGAAGTTTCAACGTCTTTTAGATTGCAAGGAAATGGTGCTGATTATTTTCACCGACAGCAGAGATGCGCTTTTTGTTTTATCGGAAAATGAGACCAGAATACTCGATAAAGAGTCCTCGGAAGCTATCGAGTCGATTTTAAAAGGATTTAACAAGATAGCGTTTGTAAGTACAGATACGTTTTCGCCCCCAGTTGTTCCGAATAACTTTAAACATGCCGAGCACCTGACCGTATTCCCACTCCATCATCAGAAGCAGCTCCTAGGTGCGATGCTCGCTTCCTGCCCTATAGAATGCGAAAGCGAAACGAAAGAAATGGAGTTGTTGGAACTGATGTTGAATCAAACTTCCGGAGCCATCAAGCGAGCGACTTTGCAGGAGGAGGAAATACGCAATCTGCAAAGCCGCATCGAAAACATCACCGAATTCAGCGGAATTATCGGAAAAAATACTAAGATGCAGGAACTCTATGGACTCATCGAGGATATTGCCCCTACAGATGCCTCTGTTTTGATAGAGGGCGAGAGCGGCACCGGCAAAGAATTGGTAGCCCAGGCCATCTATCGCCGCAGCCTTCGTAAGGAGGAACCTTTTGTCGTCATTAACTGCTCGGCCTATCCATCCACCTTGCTGGAAAGCGAAATTTTCGGTCATGAAAAAGGGGCCTTCACCGGAGCTGTTCGCCAAAAGGCCGGGCGTTTCGAGCAGGCCCATGGCGGCACGATTTTTTTGGATGAAATCGGCGAAATATCCCCTTCAGCCCAGATCAAACTCTTACGGGTGCTCCAGAACCAAAAGTTCGAAAGGGTGGGCGGTGAAAAAACCCTGACCGTTGATTTGCGTATCCTGGCGGCCACCAATAAAGACCTCCTTGAGGAAGTAAAAGACGGCCGCTTTCGAGAGGACCTCTTTTACCGCCTGAATGTCATCCCAATCTTCATGCCCCCCCTTAGAAATCGAGGCAATGACATTCCAATGCTGTGCCGCTACTTTTTAAAACGCTACACCGCTGAACAGGGAAAAAATATCCAGGGATATAGCTCGGACGCCATGCGACTCCTGCTTGATTATTCCTGGCCCGGGAATGTGCGCGAACTGGAAAACAGCATTGAGCATGCCGCCGTCTTGGCCAAAGGCGACCAGATTGAGGTTTCGGACCTTCCGCCGGCAATTCGCCATTTTGCCGCGGCCCCGATGCCAATACCGGTTGAAACTCCCGGGACCATTCAGGATAATGAGGTAACCCTGCTCAAAGATACCCTCCAGGATTGCAACTGGAACAAAAAGCTGGCTGCCAGCCGCCTTGGAATCAGCCGCGCCACCCTGTATAACAAACTCAAAAAATATAAAATCACCAAACCCTCCATTCACTAACCGACCAAATAACCAGCCAAAACCTCCCAGGGCCGTGACAAGTCGTGTTTAAATGTGTACAATATTTATACACACCCAAATTGTTGTTATTACAACAATTGCTATATTTAATGATTTTAAAGCCTAATATTTATACACTCTGTTGCAATAGGTAGAAACTAATTTCATTCTTTTCTTTGTTTTTCCTTTTATCAAATCCAGCGCAATATTTTATTTGTCCAAAACTCTTTCCACTATTGTTACGGATAGTTAAGCATTCAGACCCGGAACCTTCCAAAGAGATCCCTCAAAAAAAAGAGTCTATTAACCAAATCATGGCATAAGGATTGCTACATAGTAGTACAAAGGCGGTGTTCACTGTGGCAGCGATGCTGTTATGTAATGATAAGACGAGTTGATCTATGACGAAGATGTCAATGGAAATTTTGGTAGTGAATGCTGACGAGAATCAATGCGGCGAGTTGTGCACGCTGCTGCAAGAGCGGCAGTATCCTGCAACACCAATACATTCTTACCCGGACCTGCTAAATTTGGTTCAAGGAACTGACAGCAGGGTGGTTATTATCGATCTTGATACGGTTCCGCTTGACAACCGAACTATCCGTGAGCTCGCGCTGAAGTATCCGGGAACCTATTTATTATGCCTATCTAAGGATCGCTTCCACCCTCACTTAAAAGAAGCTCTGTGCTACCACATTTACGCCTGCATCAATAAACCGGTTGACCTAGATGAAATCTTCTATTGGCTGAAGAGTATTTATGAACATGAGTCAGACCCCCAAAAGCCTCGCGAGGAATAAACGATGAGTTTTATGCGAATTTTGATTGTGACCGCGATGATTACAGCGGTATTATCCGGCCCGGCTTTATCAGCCGATCAGAAGATGCAGCTTCTAACCGAGATTCCACAGTCCGATATCCCGCAGCCCCAGTTATTTTGCGGCTACTGCCATATTCTGACCTATCCGGGCGTGGTCCAAAAAAGCTATGAGCTTTGGAAAAAGAGCAAGCACAAAGAATTCGGCTGCGTTGAATGCCACTACCCGCCCAAAGAGACCGAGGGATCGAATAAAACTTCGGGTTCAAACCCTGAGGCCGTGAGTGCTCACATTCCCAAGAATCCGCCGGAGCACTTCTCCTACATTAAATTAGGCGGCGAAACTATCAGGACGCGGCCGAGGATCAGTGATGACAATTGTATGACTGCTGCCTGCCACGGCAAACCCGACGACACTTTCAAGACCAAAAAAATCAAGTTCACAGAAAAGGTCTCCTTCGTTCACGAGGCGCATCTGGAAAAAAAGAATCAAATCGAGGGCCAGCAGGTCAACTGCACGTCCTGCCACCAGCACGAGACCGACAAGAAGAAATTCGAGGTTTCCCAGGCCACTTGCCACCTGTGCCACTTCAAACACGTCAACTTCAACGAGAATCGCGGCAGATGTGAATTGTGCCATGAGCTACCCACAAAACCGATTCAGACTTCGGGTGAAAAACCAATCACTCACAAAATGCTTCAAGACGCCAAAGTTAGCTGCGCAAGCTGCCATATCGAGCTGATCCAGACCGCCGGAGGTGGTGAGTATGAAGCCTATTTTGAAAGCGGCGAGCTTAAAACCGCCCTGGTTCTGAACGCCGGCCAAATAAAAAA
>JAQYVS010000363.1 GCA_030145365.1 Desulfofustis sp.
GAGGTTGGCGTATAGCAATCCGCCTGATGGGATTCGCGGACTGGGGCTTACTTTTGTAATAGCTGGGCTGATGGCCATGGCGTTTCTGGCCTTTGGAGGAATCCAACTTTAACTTCTCGGGAATAGAGTTGCTAATTATCCCCTGTTTAGAGCTTACTATCATGGAGATTGTCTTATGAGTGTAGTTCTACTTGCCGTTGGTATTTTTATTTGCATCGTGTTCATCCAGGTCAGCATGATTATGATTGCCAAGGCTAAACTCCTTCCCAGCGGAGAGATAAAGCTCCTCATCAACAAACAAAAGGAGCTTACTATTTTTCCTGGTGGCAAGCTTTTGGGGAGCCTGGCAGCGAATGGTATCTTTGTTCCTTCAGCCTGCGGTGGCGGTGGTACCTGCGCCCAGTGTCGGGTGAAGTTGCTGAGCGGTGGCGGCGATATCCTTCCCACCGAGCGTGCCTTTATCACCAAACGTGAGGCGCTTGAAGGGGCCCGTCTTGCCTGCCAGGTAGGAGTTAAACAGGATATGGCGATCGAAGTGCCGCCCGAGGTCTTCGAGACCAAGAAATGGGAATGCACGGTGCGGTCCAATCCCAATGTCGCAGATTTTATCAAGGAACTTATCCTCGAACTGCCGCCAGGTGAAGATGTTGATTTCAAAGCCGGCGGCTATATTCAGATTGAGGTGCCGCCGCATGAGTTGAGCTATAATGAATTTGACGTTGATGAGAAGTATCGGCCGGATTGGGATAAGCGGAATTTGTGGGAAATGACCTCACGCGTTGACGAGCCGATCGTCAGGGCATATTCCATGGCAAATTATCCGGGAGAAAAGGGCA
The DNA here is from genome assembly GCA_030145365.1 of Desulfofustis sp. Classification (GTDB taxonomy): domain Bacteria; phylum Desulfobacterota; class Desulfobulbia; order Desulfobulbales; family Desulfocapsaceae; genus JABDQA01. The sequence continues at coordinate 837 of JAQYVS010000363.1, forward strand.
TTATCATGCTGAATGTCCGCATCGCCCTGCCGCCGATTGAAGGGGTCCCGACCGGTAAGGCATCTTCGTATATCTTTAATCTCAAGCCCGGCGACAAGGTGACCATTTCCGGGCCGTATGGTGAGTTCTTTATTAACGAATCTGATGCGGAGATGATTTATATTGGGCGTGGCGCCGGCATGGCCCCCCTGAGAAGCCACATTCTCGATCTGCTCAAAAGACAGGACAGCAAACGCCAGATTGCCTACCTGTATAACGCCCGTAATCTCCGGGAATGTTTTTATCTTGATGAGTTTAGACAGCTCGAAAAAGAACACCCGAACTTTGGGTTTTATCTTGCCCTGTCACGTCCAAATCAGGAGGATAACTGGACCGGCTTGACGGGATATTCCCATAAAGTGCTTCTCGATAACTATCTCAAGGACCATCCAGCACCTGAGGATATCGAGTATTACATGTGCGGCCCGCCGGTGATGAGCGAAGCTGTGATGCAAATTCTTGAAGACCTTGGTGTTGAACGCGAGAACATCTTTTTTGACGACTTTGGATAATACAATGACAATTCTTATAAGATCACACTTTCTTTGGTGGCGGGATGCCATGGGCAAAGGAAAAAAATCACGGCAAATTATTGCACCCCTCATACTCTGGTGCGCTGCTCTCTCCATGTTTGGATGCGATCTGTCGGGTGTATCTGATGCACCTGTCTTGATCTCGGGGTCAACAATGGGGACCAGCTATGGCATTAAGTTGTCTGAGCTTCCAGCAGGCGTTATCCAGGAGGAATTGCACAAGGATATCGATAAAACACTTGAACGGATAAATGACCAGATGTCCACCTATCAGCAGGATTCGGAGCTTTCCCGATTCAACAGATTTGCCGGTCGGGACTGGTTTGATGTTTCACCTGAAACCGCTCAGGTTGTGCGAGAATCACTTTTGGTAAGCTTGAAAAGCGGGGGAGCGTTCGACGTCACAGTTGGACCATTGGTCAACCTTTGGAGTTTTGGGCCACAGCAGCGGGAGCGAGCGGTACCAAGCGCTGGGGAAATCAAGGAGAGATTAGCAAATATTGGATATCAGCACCTCAAGGTACGAACCACTCCTCCGGCCCTGCAAAAACTTGTTGACGGCCTTGAGGTTGATTTATCGGCCATTGCCAAAGGCTTTGCGGTGGATCAGGTCGCCGAATTGCTTATACAACGAGGAGTTAAGGGTTTTTTGGTGGAGATTGGTGGCGAAACTCGCACACATGGCACAAAAGCAAACAGCAGCCCGTGGACTGTGGGGATAGAATTACCTACAGATGATCAACGGAGGGTGCAGGAGGTGGTCAAACTTGACGACCGTGCCTTGGCAACGTCAGGCGATTACCGGAATTTTTTCATGGAAGATGGGAAACGATATTCTCACACTATAGATCCAAGAACCGGTCGGCCTGTTGAACACCGGCTGGCCTCGGTTTCGGTGATTGCAGAACACTGTATGGTTGCCGACGCCTGGGCTACTGCCTTAATGGTATTGGGACCGGAAAAGGGGTATGAGATCGCGGTTGGACAGGACCTTGCGGTGCTGTTTGTGATTCGGGATAAAAGTGGATTCAGCCGTAGACCCACACCTGCCTTCAATAAAATTATTGCTACGCAGGAGAAAAGCGGGTGAAAGAATTCATTGCCACCTTCATTTGTGTTTTGATCGCTCTCTTCGCAATGGCCTTTGGAGTCATCTTTGCCAAACGGCAACCCGGACAAACTTGCCATGGGCAGTCTGAACCGTGTGACAAAAAGAAGCGGACAACATGCGAGGTATGCAACGCAGATTCTGGGACATCCAGCCACTCGACAAGAACGCTTAGTAAAGGAACCTGAAGCTCAATTAACAGGAGAAGAGATTATGCCAACCCTGCCTCGAGCCAGTGACATCATGAGCCGCAATCCTTTGACGATTCAAGCGGATATGGTTGTCCGTGAAGCGGCCACGCTCTTGAAGAAAAAAAAGGCCGTTACAGCTCCGGTCTTAGACGAGAATAATAATTTTATCGGTGTTTTCTCCGTACAGGGGTGTATAGAGGCTTTTTTAGATGTGTTGTATCATGAGGTGCCAATCCCTATCCATGTCCGTGACTACCTTGAGCCGTCATCCAGCTCGATTACAGAGAATACCAGTTTGTTTGAAATTGCTGAAATTTTTGTCCATCGTGATGAACGATTGGTTATCAGCCTGCCGGTAATACGTGATGGAAGAGTAATTGGCCTAGTTCATAGGCAAGACGTGCTTGATGCGATTCTTGATCTGGTGGCTAAATTCCCCAGACCTGAAGCCGCAGTTCTGTATCTGAGTTCGCTCAGAGAACGGGGCGAAATTCCGAAAAAGTTGTGGTGAGACGTTGGTTGCGTTGTTGTTGTTGCATTGATTATAATCATCAAAAGATGATGACCGCTATTAACTAAAATTAACATCGAAACACAAATGAAATAAAAAAATAATCAAATGTTCGGAGGAGATTCTTATGAGCCCTGCCAGGAATGTTGCCAAATCCGCTTCCAAGAGTACTGCCAAAAAGAAAACAGAAACTGTCTCCACTGCCCAAGGAATTTTCCGGGGCTTACGCACTTCTCTTGACCCTGAAGTAATGGCCCGTGCTTTTACGGACAATCTCTTCTATGTGCAGGGGAAGATCCCGCAGACTGCTACCATTAATGATTATTATATGGCAGGAGCATACACAATACGCGATCGCATGCTGCAGCGGTGGCTCAACACTGTTGAGCCCTTAATCAAGAAAAAAGAGACAAAAGTCGTCGCCTATCTATCAGCGGAATTTCTCATGGGACCACACATGGGCAACAACCTGATCAATCTCGGAATCTACGAGCATGCAGAAAAGGGGATCAAGAAATCTGAGCTTATAGGTGAATTGCATGATCTTCTTGAACAGGAAGCAGAACCCGGGCTTGGCAATGGCGGCCTGGGCCGGTTGGCTGCCTGCTATATGGAGTCCCTGGCTTCCCTGGAGATTCCGGCAATTGGCTATGGCATTCGTTATGAGTACGGTATTTTCAAACAGGAAATTCGAGACGGCTGGCAGGTGGAACATACCGACAAGTGGCTGACCCTTGGCAATCCCTGGGAAATTTCCCATCCTGAACTTGCCCTTGAAGTGAAGTTCGGCGGTCATATCGAAGGGTATCAGGATTCTGAGGGACGTCACCGGACGCGTTGGCTTGCCGAACGGGCTGTCAAGGGCATTCCCTATGACACACCCATCCTTGGTTATAAAGTGAACACCTGTGATATCTTGCGGCTCTGGAAGTCGGAGGCTGTTGAGTCCTTTGATTTTCAGGCCTTTAATGTCGGTGACTATTATGGGGCAGTTGATGAAAAAATCGCCTCGGAAAACCTGACCAAGGTGCTCTACCCGAATGATGAACCGCTTCAGGGCAAGCAGCTTCGCCTTGAGCAGCAATATTTCTTTGTTTCCTGTTCGCTCCAGGACATGATCCGCATTCACCTTTTAAAGCATAAAGACCTGACAAACTTTCATGAGCAATTTGCCATCCAGCTTAATGACACACACCCCTCAGTCGGTGTAGCCGAATTGATGCGATTGCTGGTGGATGAACATGAGATGGAATGGGATGAAGCCTGGCATATCACGACCAATACCTTTGCCTACACGAACCATACACTATTGCCCGAGGCCCTGGAGAAGTGGCCGGTGGCTCTTTTTGCCGCTCTCTTGCCGCGGCATCTGGAAATTATTTATGAAATCAATCGTCACTTTATGGAT
>JAQYVS010000385.1 GCA_030145365.1 Desulfofustis sp.
GCGGCAACTGATCTCAACGTTATCAATTTTTACTTCTGAAAATTTAACATTACTGCAACGAGTGTTCATTTCCCCGCCTTTCCCAAAAGTGAAACATACATACCATATTGTTCACTGCCTACTTACAATAACTGCTATCAATCGAAGGTTGCGAATGATTCCTGAAAGTCCAAGGTGTACGGTGGATATGTTGAGTCAGATTTTGTATGACAAAACTCAAGATGTTGGCAAGACATCTTGAGTTTTATATTTATTCCAACAAAGCCACAATGTAGTTATTTCTTGACTTTCATTCTACTTCAATATTAGTTCTTTATTTGTCCTTTACTCATAATTTTGGCATTTAATTTTCAGGAGTACTTCACCATAAAACTGAGGGGTACCTGAAGACAAGTTTATACTGATCTCGGACCAGTTCTGGTACTTCTACTACCGGATGGAAACGACCACGAAGATTGCCGCCATCCATTGCTCGCCCTGGAGTTATGACACCTATGTGCCGCTCTTCTTCGCGGGTTATGGCATACCTTCCCAGCGAATTGCGCGGCCTGTTACACCATACGGTATCGCTGCAACCATCGCGACTTTACTTGAAATCAAACCCCCATCAGGCTCAGTGGGAGTCCCGTTTGTTGAGGTGTTGGAAGACTAACCAATCACAAAAGGAGGTGCGTTCATGAATGAATTAAGGAAAAAAACGTATTCTAGATGGGGCAGGGCCGTTACCGGCCTTTCGGTGGGGTCATTATTGACCTCGGCGATGCTCCCCTCTCTATGCGCAGCCGCACAACCGCAGGAGTGGAAAGGCAAAATCGCCAAAAGCTATGAAGACTCCAAGGAATACTGGGTGCCTGAAGTCAGACCCCCGGAAGGTGCTCCTAACGTGTTGATCCTTCTTCTCGATGATGTGGGATTTGCCCAGCTCGGACAATCATTCGGAGGATTGATCGAGACGCCGAATATCGATAAGCTGGCCAAGAACGGGCTCCGGTTCAATAACTTCCACACTACAGCACTGAGTTCGCCGTCCCGCGCCACCCTGATGGCCGGACGGAACCCCCATTCCATCGGACTGGGCAGTCATGCCCTCACCGCGATGGGTTTTCCGGGCTACAACGCGATCGTTCCGGAGTCCGCGAAATCCGTGGCCAATTACCTGCAGGAAGCGGGTTACGTCAATTACGCCCTGGGCAAGTGGGATCACACGCCGCTCTACGAAGTCTCCCAGGTCGGACCCTTCAATCGCTGGCCCAGCGGTGAAGGTTTTGACCACGGCTACAACTTCATGGCCGCGGACGTCCACCAGTTCATTCCGGTGATGTGGAACGATCATACGCCGGAGGAGTATCGGAAAAGCGTGCACCTAGATAAAGACCTGGCGGATCGTGCCATCGATTGGATTACGGGTCACAAGTCGATCAAGGAAGATCTGCCGTTTATGATGCTCTGGGCCTCGGGCTCGATGCACTCGCCCCACCAGGCGCCGGCCGAGTACCGGGCCAAGTACCGCGGCAAATTCGACATGGGTTGGGACAAGGCCCGTGAAATGATCCTGGAGAATCAGAAGAGACTCGGCGTCGTGCCGAAGGACACCAAACTCACCGAGCGTATCGACGTAATACCCGCCTGGGATTCCCTCGATAAGGAGCACCAGATGATGTACGCGCGCCAGATGGAGGTCTTTGCCGCCCAGATGGAGCATGTTGACTTCCAGATGGGTCGAATCGTTGACACCCTTGAACGCATCGGTGAATTGGACAATACGTTGATCTTCGTCACGGCCGATAACGGCGCCAGCGGTGAAGGTGGCTTGGCCGGCACCTTCAACGAGACCTATGTACTTAACGGCCTACAGACCCCCTTCGAAGCCAACATGCGGAATTATGCTATCTGGGGTGATGCCACGACCTATCCGCATTACCACGCGGGTTGGGCCATGGCCGGAAACACGCCTTTCCGCTACTTCAAACAGAGCGAACACCGCGGTGGTCAGACGGACGCGCTGGTTGTTCATTGGCCGAACGGCATTAAGGCCAAGGGTGAGATCCGCAGCCAGTATCATCATATTTCCGACATTGCTCCGACGATCATGGAAGCTGCCAAGCTCGATTTCCCGGAATCCTACCATGGGATCAAGCAGCAGCCATTTGACGGCAAATCGATGATGTACTCCTTCAATAAGGCCGACGCGCCAAACGTCAAGGAACGCCAGTACTACGAGATGTTCGGCAACCGGGCGATCTGGGTCGACGGCTGGAAGGCGGTAACCCTGCACGCCAATCGAATGCCGTGGATCATCAACTTGCGTGGTGACTTCGAGAAGGACAAATGGGAGCTTTACCACGTGGCTGAAGATTTCTCGGAGAGCACCGACCTCGCCGACAAGTACCCCGAGAAACTTGAAGAGATGAAGAAGATATTCGAGGAGGAGGCGTGGAAGTACAACGTCTATCCGCTCTACGACGATATGCTTAAACGGTTGACCAAGATGCAGGACATCCTTTTCGGCGACAAGAAGGAGTTCGTCTATTTCGCGCCGGGCGCGGTGCGCATTGCCGAGAAGTCCTCGGCCCCGGTGAAGAATCGCTCACACACCATTGAGACAACCATCGACCTGAAAGGTCATGAAGAAGGTGTCATTGTGGCTGTAGGCGGTATGACAGGCGGCTTCACCATGTTCATCAAGGGCGGCAAGCTGTACTACGACTATAACTTCCTAGACGGTGTTTACTATACCATGGTGACCCCGCCGCTGCCCGAGGGCAAGACCGACCTGAAGTTCAAGTTCACCAAGACCAAGGAGTTTGGTGGAACGGGTGAACTCTACGTCAACGGCAAGAAGGTCGGTGAGCAGTATATGCCGCAGATGCACATCAGCACCTACTCACTGGCTGAGACCTTCGATGTCGGTAAGGACACGGGTACCCAGGTCTCCAAGATCTATGTCGGCGACCCGTTTGCATTCAACGGTGAGCTGGACAAGGTGGTGATTACGCTGACAGACTAGACAACTTTAACCCAGGGGCGCTGCAGTTTTTAACTGCAGTTGCCCCTGTATTTTGCCATGGATTAAATATGAAACAATTATTACTCGTTCCAATATTACTTTTACTTCTGGCAATCCCGGCCATTGCAGGTGAGTCTCTGCCGGACCCGGCGATTCAGGAAAAATTTATTGGCCGCTGGGTCCGTTCGGATGGTGGCTATGTGATTCATGTTCGTGAAGTCAAACCGGATGGCTCGGTTGTTGCCGGGTACTTCAACCCGAAGGAAATAAATGTCTCGGAGGCCAATGTCTCTGTCTGGAAGGGGTTTAATCAGCTCTATATAAAGCTTGAGGACAAGGGCTATCCGGGATCGACCTACAAACTTTATTACTATGCCGAAAAAGACCAGTTGGCCGGCTTCTATTATCAGGCCGTAGATAAAGAGACCTTCGAGGTGCTTTTTACAAGGAAGAAATGACGATAGACAACCAGCCGCAAGGCATCCATATTGTAGCCAAACCCATCGGCCCAAAGTGCAACCTCGATTGCGACTACTGTTTCTACCTTGAGAAGCAGGCACTTTTCCCAAAGGGTGAGGATTATGCGATGTCCGATGAGGTCCTGGAGGCGTATATTACCAAGTATATTACCATGCAGCCCACGCCTGTTGTCGAGTTCGTCTGGCAGGGCGGAGAGCCTACGCTTTTGGGTTTGGATTTTTATAAACGTGTAGTTGAGCTGCAGAGACCCTTTGTTGGTCAAAAAGAAATAACCAACTCATTACAGACAAACGGCACCCTGCTTGATGATGAGTGGTGTGAATTTCTCAAGGAAAATAATTTTCTGGTGGGCATAAGCCTTGATGGACCAAAAGAGATCCATGACCGCTATCGCCGCGATGCGGGTGGCAAGGGTTCCTTCGACAAGGTGATGCAGGGACTGAAACTGTTGCAGAAGCACGGAGTCGACTACAACGTCATGACCACCGTTGCCAGGGACACAGCTTATAAACCGCTAGAGGTCTACCACTTCTTAAAGGAACAGGGTGTGGAGTATATCCAGTTCGCACCGGTCGTCGAAAGAGTCGCAGGAGAAGATGAACAGCAATTGGGTCTCAAACTGGCAGGGCCTTCATCCTTGGCAAGAGAAGAAAATGCTGCTGTAGCGGAATGGAGTGTTGAGCCGGAGGCCTACGGTGATTTCCTGATTGCAATCTTTGATGAATGGGTACGCAATGATGTGGGCACCACAAACGTCATGAATTTTGAATGGGCCTTGAATGCCTGGATCGGCACCCCCTCACCTGTCTGCCAGCATGCCCAGAGTTGCGGTAAATCAATCATGATGGAGCATAACGGTGATCTGTACTCCTGCGATCACTCCATGTATCCCGAATATAAACTTGGTAATATTGTCAGCGACAACCCGGTTACACTAGCAGAAAAATCGGTTGGGCAAGGTTTTGGCGTCAAAGATGCCAACCTGCCCAGCAGCTGCCGTGAATGTCAGTTGCTGAAAGCCTGCTGGGGCGGCTGTCCGAAACACCGCTTTGTTAAGACCTATAACGGTGAACCTGATCGCTACTATCTCTGTGAAGGATATAAAAAATACTTTCTTTATATTCAAAAATACCTGCACGGAATTACCCAGCTTCTGGAAAACGGTCTGCCCGCCTCCCATATAATGGAGGCCTGCAAGGGGCCTTTAGTTATTAATGTAGGAGATAGGAATTAATACAACTATTCTAACAAAACAGAAAGGAGCCAGTTATGAAGAAGAAAGTTGTCTTATTAGCAGTTGTGGCTCTGGTTTGCGAATTGTTAGGATACAGCAAACAACTTTATTCTATCTCGGCTACTCGAGCAGAAAAGCAAGATTTGTGATCTTAAATTCTCAAAATGCTTTAAGGCCATTCGAATCCAAGATTAATCAGAAAGGGTGAGTAAATATTGAGCATTGATTGACACTATAAATACTTTTGGACTTTTGTAAAATTATCAATGTCTACTATCAAGCGCAACTTGTGAATGATTCTTAAAATATTAAGCTGTACAGTGGCAATTTTGACTCGGCATGAGGTTGTCAAAAGTCAAGTTGTTGACAAGTAACTGGACTTTTAAAATAGTTACTATAATATCAGGAAGTATTAACCGGGTGGACAATAATTTTAATACT
>JAQYVS010000406.1 GCA_030145365.1 Desulfofustis sp.
GAGTTGAGAAAACATAGCGTGTGCTTCCTTTTGTAAAGATATTTAATGAAGAATTCCCAGAGAATATAACCTAAGAGAAAGATTGAGGCAACGTGCAACATACCACGGCACTATCGTGCATTCTCAAATCTAGAGATTCGTGTTCAACGACAATTATAATTACCGGTCAGCGACAACTATAATTACCGGCTCAACCTCTTAATTTAACAGAATTAATTTCTATATATTTTTATTTTCTTCTTGCAAATCCCTACCAGTGTTTTTATTTTGACAGTGCCAATCCGGAGGATAGGGCAACGCTGAGGAGCGACCCGAGCGCCGAGGTTGGTGCCAAATGGATGGAGGCCCGGTCATAAATTATTTTGATCGGGTCTTTCGTTCTTCTCTCCATCCAATTGGCCTTAATGCGTTAAACCTCGGGGGTATGGGGGCTGGCCCCCATCCTCAACCGACAGGTACTGGAGGTTATATCGTTTCTTTTTCCCTCCCACGTCTCTTTGCCTTTTGAAGCCGATAGCTATCTAAATTCACTTCCAGAATAACGCTGTGATGAACCAGTCTGTCTATTGCTGCCGCAGTAGTCATCGGATCTTTAAATATTTTTTCCCATTTCGAAAATGGAAGATTGCTGGTTATCATTACACTTCTTCGCTCGTAAAAATAAGCAAGCAGTGTAAAAAGCACTTCCACTTCCTCGCGGCTTTGCTGTACGTAGCCTATATCATCAATAATAATGGCGTCATACTTTAAAAGTTTTTTGAGAGTTTTGGGTAATTCCAGCTCTCGTTTGGCAACAAGCAGGTTCTGCACAAGCATGCTGCATGGGGTGAAAAAAATGCGTTTATCCTTGTGAATCAGCTCCTGGGCGATGGCACAAAGCAGATGAGTTTTTCCGGTACCAGGATTGCCAAAGGCAAGGATATTTTCACACCTCTCTAAAAAAGAACCGTCCAGTAACGCATTCACCATTCCATTGATTCTTGACGGAAGCAGCGACCTATCAAACGAATTCAGAGTTTTTTCCAGAGGCAGTTTAGACTCCCGCAGATATCTGGTAATGCGTTTTCTGCTGCGCTCTTCACATTCACGGATTACCAGTTCCTGCAAATACAGCTCATAGCTCAAGGCTTCCTGTCTGGCCAGATCAGCCTCGTCGCTGTAACAGTCTTTGATTGTGGCCAAGTATAACTTCTTGAGTCCGCTATCCAGCTCAGTCATATTGTTAGTTTGGCTCATACTGATACCTCCATTCCAACAAGAAGCTCGTCGTAGTTATTGAGACAGATCTCATCTATTACAACATCCGTGGCCACACCAGGCTCTTTCCCGGAATGGAATGTTTCCTCCACGTTGTCAGCACTGATCAGTTCTTCATTGTTCATCAGACAACGTAGACAACTGTCAACCCCGGTTTCGTTTTCATGAGCTGCAAGCTGCAATATCCGCAAATACTCTTTGCTGGCTTTCGTCGGAGTATGACACTTGCACAGGCAGTCATAGGCAATTCGGAATCTGCTTGTAGGAAACAGATCGCTTCGATATCGGTAATTTTCAAAGGCTCCCGGCTTGCGAACCAGCCAGTCAATTATGTGCCGGTATTGTATATAGTGTTTGGAGCTTCCATGCAGACGGGGAATATTTTCAACACATCGCTGTCCATACCAGACTTCCAGATGATCAGAGTACAACCGCACAGTAACCCGCTCTTTAATAAGGCGACTATGGACGGAATACACATTATGCTTGATCCGGATCGTGCTGCTTGGCCCCACTCGAACATCAAAACGGCTGCATGAATCCAATCGCTTGGCCGGTAGTGAGCGCAGCAGAGATTGCTCCTCTTCAAATCGGGCCGATCGTCCCTGGTTGAGTTGTTGCAATAGATTCTTCAGAAACACCTCATATTCCCTGCGAGAACTGAAATCGCGACTGCCCCGCAGCATCAGTGCCTGGTCCACCGCTTTTTTGAAACGGTAATGGCTCTGCTCTACATCACCGTTCTCGTTTGGGCTTGCCGGGTTTGTCCGCCGACCTTTCAGTTTATAGTGATCCAACACCCCCTGATACCTGCGGGTAAATTTTTCCGGATTGTCAGGTTTATTAACTGCTGCTGTCAACCTGTCCGTCTGGTGCTGCTGAGGTACTCCCCCAAGCTGCCACAGGCTATGTTGTAAACCTTCGCTGAGGCTCTCAAAACTTTCAGAAAAACATATACTACAGGTCTCCCAGTTGGAATATGTCAGAACAAAATGATACACCATATGTTCAAACGGTAAACCACCCAGGGTTACATCAAGGTCTGTCATATGGGTAAAATCGGATTGACTCAATCTACCGGGTTTATGTTTCTGTGGAAAATACACCTCCCGGGCAGGCCCCTCAAGAGCACGCCAGTTCTTTACCCGCCGTTGAAAAGTACGTAACTGACCGTCGCTGAAACATCCAGGATTTTCACGCTGTAAATACTGAAAGAGTGTTTTAGCCTCTATTCCATCATTTATCTCAAGAAATGGTTTTACAATGTCCCATGCTTCTTTGAATGGATCTTCGCGAGTACACCACTCTCTGATTCTGTCTGCTTTAATCTCACCGGGCAGTTTGTCTTGGTCCCGATACTTCCTTGCCGTTTTCTCAGCCATCCCGGATCGGGCTGCTGATATCTCCAAAGTCTTCCCCTGGCTTAAAAATTTCTTCAAGTTCCTCACCTGATTGTCTGTGATCATTCATATCCCTCCTTAGAGAAACATGAATAATCTATTCACAATTATCCGGGAAAAATAATTGTCGTCAGGCGGTAATTATAATTGTCGCTGATCAATATGGCAGTGAAATACAGTTTGCCCTGCCGACTCTCCACAATTCATACCAACATTAAAACCAGTAACAGTAGAATCGTTTTCA
>JAQYVS010000449.1 GCA_030145365.1 Desulfofustis sp.
CGAGGGAAATCATGAAAATTCTTGTTTGCATCAAACAGGTTCCCGATATGGAATCGAAATTTAAAATCGATGCTTCGGGAACCTGGTACGATAACGTTGATTTAGCCTGGCGCATGAACGAATATGATGAATATGCGGTTGAACAGGCGGTCAGGCTTAAGGAACAGCTCGGCGATGGCGATATTACCGTATTGTGCGTCGGTTCCGATAAAGTCAAAGAGACCATGAAAAAGGCTCTGGCAATGGGCTGTGACCGGGGCGTTCACGTGGCTGACGACAAAGTCTCAGGTAAGGAACCGTATGAAATCGCCTCCATTATTGCTAAATTTGCCGAAGACAAGGGATTTGACACCATTTTCACCGGCATGCAGTCCCAGGATCGAGGAAGTGGACAGGTCGGTGTTTTGGTCGCTGAAATGCTTTCTTTTCCTTGTGTAACCACCATTGTAGATTTTGCCTACCAGGACGGACAGGTTGCCGCGAAGCGGGAGCTCGAAGGGGGAATCAGAGCAATGGTCAAAGTTTCCACACCGGCATTGTTCACCTGTCAACTCGGACTCAATAAGCCCCGTTATCCCACCCTGCCGAACATCATGAAAGCCAAGAAAAAAGAGCTTCTTTCCTTGGCCATTGATGATCTTCTGCAGGTAGAGCCGAGACAGCAGACAACAACGCTCTATTTTCCGGAGAAAAAAGGTGGCGGCCTGATTCTTGAAGGAGATGTTCCTGATTTGGCCGATCAACTGATTACAATCCTGAAAGAAAAAACTTCTGTTCTTTCCTGATAACGAGGTAACAGCATGAAAGCACTACTTGTTGGAGAATACCGAGATGGGAAACTTCTCACCTCGGCTCAAGAACTGATGGGATTTGCTGAGAAACTGGGAGCTCAGAGTTCTATGTTTATCGTCGGCAGCAAAGATCAGCTGCCCGCTTTTAACGGCACACTCTATCTCGCAGAAGCTTCAGAGTATGGGGAATTCAACCCCGACGTCCATAAACAGCTGCTGCTCTCGGTTATTGCAGATGAAAAACCCGATCTGGTTGTCTTCAGTCATTCGTCATACGGCTGGGATCTGGCGCCGCGCATCGCATTTAGCCTGAAGGCCGCTCAAATATCAGAAGTTGTGGACATAGCGGATGGAGCAATGGTAGTTCCAGTTTGCAATGCCAAACTTCGCAGGCAGGTAAAACCCAATACGCCAGTATCAGTGATAACCCTGCAGGCTGGAGCTTTCGGGCTCTCAGAGGATGCGAGTGGGACTCCTGAGATTAAAGAAATAACGGGAGATGCCACAGGTTCCATTGCTTTTGAAGGGTACGAAGCTGCAGAAGCGGGCGGTGTCGACCTGAGTAAATCAGAAGTAATTGTCAGTGCCGGACGCGGCATAGGCAAGCCCGATAATATGGGAGTTATTGAAGAGCTGGCAAAAGCACTTGGCGGCGATTTTGGAGCCAGCAGACCGGTCGTGGATTCAGAATGGGCTGAGCATAACCGACAGGTCGGCACAACCGGTCAGACGGTATCTCCAAAGTTGTATGTGGCCTGCGGCATATCAGGAGCAATTCAGCACCTGGCCGGTATGAAAAAATCTGAATTTATCGTAGCCGTCAACACCGACAAGGATGCTCCCATCGGTGAAGTGGCTGATGTTCTGGTAGTAGCAGATTTAAAGCAGTTTGTTCCTGTACTGACAGAAAAATTAAAAGCGGGGTGAACGTAACGGATTCTTTGTAAACGAGTGATTGATCAATGTTACCTTTGTTCTCTGCACTCTTTGGTTAGACTGCTCCCGGTATCATCGCCAGGAGTCACGTGAAGGATAATCCAGAAAAAGAGAGTTTATCGATGATCAGCACAGATACCAAAGAAGTTGCCACTCAGATTAAAAACAAAGAACTGGTTAAAGAGCGAAGGCGCCAGATCGTTGATGCTGCGGTTCCGCTTTTTGTCGAACGAGGTTACCACAAAACCACAACCAGAGCCTTGGCGCAGGCCACCGGCTTATCAATCGGCTCCATGTATGAGTACATCACCACCAAAGACGATGTACTCTATCTGGTCTGTATGGCCATTCATGCAGAAGTTGAGCACGGTGTCACGCAGGCACTCGACCGCCCTCTGGAAGGCAGGGCGGCGCTTGCCGAAGTAATTCGCGAATATTTTATGGTCTGTGATAGGATGAGCGACCATGTGTTGCTGATGTATCAGGTAACCCACTTTCTCCCTTCAAAATGGCAGGAGAAGGTGCTTGAAGCCGAACTTCGGATTACCGATATTTTTATCAAGGCCATTAAAGAATTAGAACGCAGGAGCACGCTACCTGAACTGGATGATGCAACCATGAACCTGATGGGTCACAATATCTCCGTACTCGGTCATACCTGGACTTTCAGGAGATGGTATTTCGCTAAAAACTTTACCATTGAACAATATATTGAACAGCAGACCGATTTTATCATGAGGTTCCTGGCTGAGAAGTAAAGAATCGACGTTCCCTTTCCAGACATAATGTCAGTCTGGGAAGAAAACACCCGGTTTCCTATTCTTCCCGCCTTCTTCTTGAATCTCTTCCGTCTGTGATCCTACATCATTATTTTTACTGATAATTGCTTTCAATCGAGGAAGAGCGCATGAATGCACCCATCACCACCTACAAACCCCAAAATAATGTCAGAATAATTACCGCCACCTCTCTTTTCGACGGCCACGATGCCTCCACCAACATCATGCGGAGGATTCTCCAGGACACTGGAGTCGAAGTAATTCACCTGGCTCACAACCGCTCGGTTCAGGAACTGGTCGATACGGCAATCGAAGAAGACGCTCAGGGAATTGCCATGTCCAGTTATCAGGGAGGTCATATGGAGTCATTCAAATATATGATCGACCTGCTCAAGGAAAAAGGCGCCGACCATATTAAGGTATTCGGTGGCGGCGGCGGGGTTATTGTTGCCGATGAAATCAAGGAACTGGAAGCCTATGGAGTAGCCAAGATTTACTCGCCCGAAGACGGAGCAACCATGGGCCTGCAAGGGATGGCCAATCACATGATTGAGTTAATGGATTTCTCTACACTTGATTTTCATAATCTCGACAGTGAAACATTACATTATGCAGACACCAGACAACTTGCCGGTTTTATCACCGCGATGCAGCAGGCCAAGGCGGACAATTCTGAAAATCTCAGACACCTGGCAACAAGTATTGCTCCATTTGCTGAACAGAACAACCCACCGGTTATCGGGATTACCGGTACAGGCGGAGCGGGTAAATCCTCTTTGACCGATGAAATAATCGTCCGTTTTTTACACGATATTAAAGATATCAACATCGCTGTTATCTGCTGTGACCCATCCCGTCGTAAAACCGGTGGCGCCCTTCTTGGTGATAGGATCAGGATGAATTCAATCACCAACTCTGAGAGGGTCTATATGCGCTCCCTGGCCACCAGAGATTCCGCCAACGAAGTTTCTGAGGCGTTACCAGAAGCAATCATGGTTGCCAAAGCAGCAGGATTTGATCTGATCATCTCTGAAACCGCTGGTATTGGCCAGGGCGATTCTAAAATTACCGATCTCGCCGATATTTCCATATACGTGATGACCAGCGATTACGGAGCCCCGTCTCAGCTGGAAAAAATAGACATGCTTGACTATGCAGACATCATCGTAGTCAACAAGTTTGAGAAAAAGGGCAGCGATGATGCAATCAGAGATATTCGCAAACAGGTGCAACGCAACCGCAAGGCCTGGGATACCCAGTCAGCGGAATTCCCGGTTTACGGTACCATTGCCTCAAAATTCAACGACGATGGTGTAACTTCACTCTATCACGGTATTGTCGATGCACTGTCCGACAAGACCAGTTTTAACTATGCCACAGCCCTGCCAAAACCGGATACAAAAGTTTCTTCCTCAAAGACCATTGTGATCCCACCCGAAAAAATCAGATATCTTTCCGAGATCTCCGATACCGTGAGAGGCTATCACCAGAGAACTGCTCAGCAAGCCGAAAAAATCACGCTCCACAATCATCTTCAGCAAAGTGCAAAGCTGCTTTTAGACAAGGGCGAGAACTCTGAAGTGCTCACTACCGAAGTGGAAACCCTCGTTAAAGAAATCGATAAGGAGACAGAAGAATTACTGCGGGACTGGGACGAGATTAAAAATGCTTATTCGGGAGACGAATTGATCTACACGGTTAGAGGCCGGGAAGTCAGGGTACCGCTGCACACGACCTCTCTTTGTCATTCAAAGATTCCGAAAATAGCTCTACCAAAATTCAGCGATCCCGGTGATGTTTACACATGGCTTCGAGATGAGCATCTGCCCGGTTATTTCCCGTATACCGGTGGTGTTTTCCCTCTCAAACGTACGGCTGAAGATCCCACTCGAATGTTTGCCGGAGAAGGCGGACCCGCTCAGACCAATCAACGCTTTAAGCTGCTTTCCGCCAACTACGAGGCAAAACGGCTGTCCACCGCCTTTGACTCAGTCACGCTGTACGGTTGGGATCCGGCAGAACGCCCTGATATCTACGGGAAAATAGGCACATCCGGGGTAAGCATCTGTACCCTTGACGATATCAAGCTGCTCTATGATGGTTTTGATCTCTGCTCGCCAACAACTTCCGTCTCCATGACCATTAATGGTCCAGCCCCGATTATCCTTGCCATGTTCATGAATGCGGCCGTCGATCAGCAGATCGACAAATTTCAGTCGGAAAAAGGGCGAGAACCCGATGAAACCGAAACCCAGAAAATAAGAGAGCTTGTCCTCTCCAATGTCCGAGGTACGGTCCAGGCGGATATCCTGAAAGAGGACCAGGGCCAGAACACGTGCATCTTCTCAATCGAGTTCGCCCTCAAAATGATGGGGGACATTCAGGAATTTTTTATTGAAAATCAGGTGAAAAATTTCTACTCGGTTTCGGTTTCCGGCTATCACATTGCCGAAGCCGGAGCAAACCCGATCACCCAGCTGGCGCTGACTCTGTCCAACGGTTTTACCTATGTCGAATATTATCTTGCCCGGGGAATGGATATCGACCAGATTGCTCCGAATCTGTCCTTTTTCTTCTCCAACGGCATGGAGCCGGAATATACGGTGATCGGCCGGGTGGCAAGGCGCATCTGGTCGGTGGCCATGAAAGAAAAATATGGTGCGTCCTCATCTTCCCAGCGCTTGAAATATCATATACAGACCTCGGGTAGATCACTGCACAGTCAGGAAATCCAATTCAACGATATCAGAACCTCACTGCAGGCACTCTGTGCCATATACGACAATTGCAACAGCCTGCACACCAACGCCTACGATGAAGCGATTACGACACCAAGCCAGGAGTCCGTCAGGCGTGCGCTGGCCATTCAGCTTATCATAAATCGAGAATGGGGATTGGCAAAAAACGAAAATATGAACCAGGGCAGTTTCATTGTCGAAGAACTCACCGATCTTGTTGAAGAGGCGGTCTTGAGTCTATTTGACCGAATTACCGAACGGGGCGGTGTGCTCGGTGCCATGGAAACAGGCTATCAACGCAGCCGGATTCAGGAAGAGTCTATGTATTACGAACACCTCAAGCATTCAGGGGAATATCCGATCATAGGCGTCAACACCTTCCGTAATCCCGAAGCCGATTTCGATGCGGAAAATGCTACTCTCGAACTGATCCGGGCCTCTGACGAGGATAAACAGGAACAGCTTGATCGACTGACCGATTTTCAAAGCCGTCATGAAAATGAATCCGGTCCAGCTCTTGAGCATCTCAAACAGTCGGCTTTAAGAGGCGAGAATGTTTTTTCAGAACTGATGGAGACCGTTAAAACCTGCAG
>JAQYVS010000010.1 GCA_030145365.1 Desulfofustis sp.
AACGGAGCCCAGGTTGAGGCCGATGTTAAAGCCATCTGGCTGAAGTACTCGTTTCAAAATTGTAGTCGCTGTCTGTACCAATGAGGTAAGGTCTTGTAACTCGGAGGCTTGAAGTTCAGTTATACATCCGACATGCCGAACTGGGGCTACCAGTAGATGTCCGTTGGCATAGGGGAAACGGTTGAGCAGACAGAGACTGTTTTTATCCCGGTACAGCAGAAGATGTGTTTCAGAGTATGGCTTGGTTCCCGGCGGTTCAAAAAGACAATGCTCGGGAACAGAAGCCGTGCCAAGTACATGCTCCATCCTCCAAGGCGTCCACAATGTTTTCATTGAATACTATGATTCCTGTGGCAATGAATGAATGGCAGCCGACAATCCTTCAGTGTCTATGGTCAAGAGAGCGTAAGTCCCCGGGCTGCCGTACCTGCCGGTGCCTCTAAAACTGCCCGGATTAACAAGCAGAACAGAGCCGAATCTATGGTTGAGGGGTTGATGGGTATGGCCGTATATGATGCAGTCCGCTTCACTGAAACGGGCAACAAGTGCATCCTCCATACCATACCCGATTCCATGGCCGTGATACAATCCGAATGTGTAATCATCGATGGAAAATATCCGGGAGTCGGGAAGCATGTTTTTCGTCGCAGAATTGCACATATTTCCGTGAACCGCATAGATGCGTTTGTCTCCGAAAACTTCAAGAATTGCCCGGTTCGTGAGATCGCCCGCGTGAATAATGGTATCGCACGAAGAAAAGGCGTAATCCACCTGCGCCTGAAATGAGCGATCAGCTTCTGATATATGGGTGTCTGAGAGAACCCCTATGGTGATTGATTTATCTGTATGCATGGTTGCGTCCGGATCGCTGTGTTTTGGCAAGTTTTAACAAAACCTTGGTTAAACAACAAATCATTCCTCTTTTTTCTGACAATCCGCGCATTGCTACCCATTCGCTTCCAGTGTCCAGGAAAGTAAGGAAAACAGATTATCGGTTGTCAAATCCTATGGCAGGCAGGTATAGTCATGATAATAATCAATAATGATTAGATAATAATAAATGTAATAATAACCCTCGCTCACTTTCCTGGAGACACATAATGTTTGGCGCATCTGATTTACGCAAAGGCTTGAAGATAGTACTTGATAATGAACCTCATATCATCGTTGATTTTGAGTTTTCGAAACCAGGCAAAGGTCAAGCTTTGTATCGGTGCAAGCTGAAAAATATGATAACGGGATCCCAGTTCTCCAATACCTATCGCTCCAATGACAAGTTTGAAAAGGCGGATCTGGAAGAGAGAAAAATGCAATATCTCTATAACCAGGATGATGAGTACCATTTCATGGACACCGAAAACTATGAGCAGCTTTTCCTGTCAGGCGAACAGATGGGGGATAATGTTAACTATATGGTCGATAATATGGAGGTTCATGTATTGTTTTTTGGCCCACGCCCGATAGATATCAGTCTGCCCATATTTGTAAATCTCACGGTGACCCAGGCCGATCCATGGGCTCGCGGTGACACCTCTGGTACCGATACAAAACCGATTACTGTTGAAACCGGTTACCAACTGCACGTTCCGCCGTTTGTCGAAGAAGGGGATAAAATTCAGATCGATACACGTACCGGTGACTATGTAACCAGGGTGAAAGAGTAGCTGTGCTGAATCGGGAAAAACTTCAGTTCAGGGCTGAACTTTTTCATCTGGTCCGTAGTTTTTTTCGCCAGCAATGGTTTGTTGAAGTCGACACTCCGATCCGGCAGCCGGTGCTGCTGCCGGAGAGCAATATCGAACCGATACCTGCGGGCAGCTGGTTTCTGCAGTGTTCGCCTGAACAATGCATGAAACGCCTCCTGGCGGCTGGCTCCGGCAATATCTTTCAAATTTGTCCCTGCTTCAGAGCCAAGGAGCGGGGAAACAGGCATCTGGAAGAGTTTACCATGCTCGAATGGTATCGGCTTGATGGTGACTATGTCAATTTAATGGAAGACTGTCAGCAGTTAATTCGCTTCGTCCTTGACGGCTTTAACGATAACATCAGGTATCGGGAGGGAATTCACAGGTCCTGCTTCGGGACCATGTCTTTAGATCTGCCCTGGGAACGCCTCAGTGTCACCGATGCATTTGACACGTATGCGCCCATTTCACTGGACCAGGCCCTTGCCAATCAGCAATTTGATGAGATTATCAGTGTTGATATTGAACCCAGACTCGGCCTTGAACGCCCCACCTTTCTCTACGATTATCCCTCTCAACATGCATCGCTGGCCCGGTTAAAAACAGAAGACAAGAATCTGGCTGAGCGGGTTGAGCTCTATATCAACGGAATGGAGCTTGCAAACGGTTTTTCTGAGTTGACAGACGTAAAAGAGCAACAAAACCGATTTGTTGAGGAATTAGCCGAGATCGAACAGACCCGCAAAACAAGGGAGAGGATGCCGGGAAAATTTCTTTACGAACTTGAACAATTAGACAAAGCTGCTGGCATTGCTTTTGGCCTTGATCGGTTGTTGATGCTTCTAATGTCGGCCGAATCAATTGATGACGTCGTCAGTTTTTCGATCAAGGACTGGGATTAGACGACAGCCTGAATCACTTCCTTATTATCTTCTTTCTACGAGTTGAGTCTTTTCTGTGCGTGGTCTTGATAAATTCGTTTTCAATAATCTTTCGCTGTCTAATGCGTTCAGCCTGGTTTCGAGCAACTTCAATTTCAACATTCTTATCACGATGGGTAGAACTCACATACATTGCCGTGGAGAGCGTTCCGGGGGTTGGAGTGAAATCCTGGAATTGTTTTACTGTCAGGCCCAATTCCTTCATTTTCCTGACCATATTTTTAGTGTGTTGCACGTTGCAACCCGGATGGGCGCTGATGATGTAGGGAGTGAGACCGACCCGTTTACCGAGTCGCTTGGTAATTGATCGAAAGAGCGATACAAATTGAATAAGTTGGCTGTGCGGCTCTTTGTGCATCAGCTTCAGCACCTCGTCTTCGGTATGTTCCGGGGCAATTTTGAGATTGCCTGGAGTGTGATGCTTCACCAGTTTTTCCAGTAGTTTTGGCGTTTTCTGCAGAAGTTCCAGCCGTAACCCGGAAGAGATAAAGAGATGTTTGATTCCGTCTAATTGTGAAACCCGATTGAGCAGTTCAATAGACAAAGATTCATTCAGGATCAGATTTTTACAGATCTTAGGAAACAGACAGTCATGTTTGGCACAGGAGCCAATGGCGCATTCGGTACCATACAGATTAGCCGTTGGCCCGCCGAGGTCGGTGATGGTTCCGTCAAAGTCATTTTGGCGGGCAATTCTTCTTACTTCGTCTATCACCGAATCCAGGCTTCGGCTGGTGATCCTCGGCCCCTGGTGCCTGGTAATCGCGCAAAATGAGCAGTTACCGTAACAACCGCGGACGACGGTGACCGAGTTTTTAATCATTTTGTAGGCTGGAATATCCTGGGCCGACGGATGAGGCTTTCGACTAAAAGGCAGTTCGTAGAGTTGATCCAGCTCTTTTTCAGAAAAAACCGGAGCAGGGGGGTATTGTATAATCCAGGAAGCCTGCTGTTTCTGAAGCAAAATGATATCGGCCCGTGAGCGGGAGCAGCGGTCGATGACTCGTTCAGCCTGCATAAATGCAGAGATATCATTGCCGATGTCACCCCAGCCGGGCAATTGTCTTATTGTCCGGTTTGCCCCTTTGGCCGATGTTTTAAAGCGCACGATGTCAGTATCGTTTTTGCGGATACAGGTTCCGGCAATGTCTTCCAGTGATTTTTCCGAGTTCAATCGCCGAGCAACTTCCAGAATTGCCTTTTCCCCCATCCCGTAAACCAGAAGATCGGCTTTGGCATCGCTCAAGTGGGAGCCGCGTAACTTGTTCTGTTTGTAGTCGAAGTGGACAAAGCGACGAAGTGATGCTTCAATGCCGCCAAGAATAATGGTCGTCTGAGGATATGCTTTTCGGGCCAGATTTGCATAGTGGAGTACGGCCCGATCCGGGCGAAAGCGGTTCTGTCGATTTTGAATTTTTGAGCGCCAGGGTTGGCCGTTCGGCGAATACGCATCGAAATCCCGAACTTTACCGTTGGAGCTGTAGTTGGCAACGATCGAATCCAGATTGCCTGCGGAGATACCAAAAAAGAGAAGGGGGCGTCCAAAGCGCTGGAAGTCTGTTTCTGTATCAAATCTTGGTTGTGCCAGAACGGCCACCCGGTAGCCTTCGCGTTCCAACAGACGACCGATCAGAGCTATGCCAAAAGATGGATGATCCACATAGGCGTCACCACTGACCAGGATAATATCTGTTTCGTTCCAGCCTCTGGCCAGGCATTCTTTTTTGCTTACCGGAAGTGGTTGGGCATTGGCTGCGTTCATTGTTTATCGCTGGAGTTTTTTTGGATACGTTTAACGAGTGTTATTTGTAATGCAGATGCTCAAGCCTCGCTACAACCTTTTTCTCATCACGCCTCTGTTTGATAGAAGAATAGCTTGTTTTTCATTACAGAATTGCATCCGGGTTTACATTCCCTGAGAAAGATTCTTGATATATCCCTTTTTGTATGTAAAATTAGTAAGGTAGCATTATAATGGGTGTTGGATCATTTTTATTGGGGGCACTTTGGTTGATATCGCTGGTTTTTTAGATATACTTGAAGAAGAAGTCAGGAAATACCGGGTGCCGGTGGTTGATCTGATTGGCGTGCAGAGCGCCGATCCCTATCGGGTTCTTATGGCTACGATCTTGTCTTCACGAACCAAAGATGAAGTAACCGCCGTCGCCTCACAAAGACTGTTTGAGAGGGCTCCCGACCTCTTCCATCTGGCTGAACTTGAACCGGACGATATTAAGGAGTTGATTTATCCGGTCGGTTTCTACAAGACTAAGGCGGGTCATCTTATAAAGACTGCCCGGATTTTACGAGATGATTGTCAGGGAGTTGTCCCCGACACGCTTGATGAATTAGTGAAACTTCCCGGTGTGGGACGAAAGACGGCAAACCTGGTTCTGGCAGTTGCGTTTGATACTCCGGCAATCTGCGTTGACACCCACGTGCATCGAATCATGAATATCTGGGGTTATGTGAAAACTAAAACCCCTTTTGATACGGAGATGGCACTGAGGAAAAAATTACCGAAAACGTACTGGAAGAAAGTTAACCGACTGCTTGTTGCCTTCGGCCAGGGAAAGTGTAAACCAGTTGCACCGCATTGTGATGACTGTGTTTTATCAGCAGAATGTGCGAAGATTAATGTTGTGCCCAGAAAAATCTGAGGTGGTGAATTGATGGATCAGGGGATTGAAAAATGCCGGATCGTTCTGGCAGATGACCATGCTTTAATTCGACATGGTATAAAAAATATCATCTCCCAGGATGGCCGCATGGAGATTGTCGGTGAAGTGGGCAATGGCGAGGAACTCCTAAACACCCTGGCTGGTAAGACGGTAGATCTGTTGATACTTGATATTTCCATGCCGAAAATCAGTGGTATCGATCTTACCGAGATCTTGAAAAAACGCTATCCGTCGATGAAGATTCTGATATTGACGATGCATAAGAGCAAGCAGTTTCTGCATCGGGCTATTTCGGCAGGAGCCGACGGTTATCTGGTAAAAAGCGATTCTGATAAGGAAATCTTACTGGCCATTGAAAAAATTGAACAGGGTAAGACATATATTTCACCGTATTTGGCTGATGACTTCACCGAAGACGTGTTACAAGCCTATCGAGACCCGGCAGCCAGTCCATTCAAAAATCTAACCAAAAGGGAAAAACAGATTCTTTCTTTGGTTGTTGATGGGTATACCTCCAAAGCCATGGCGGCTAAACTGAATCTCAGCCCTCGGACGGTGGATCATCATCGGGCCAACCTCCTGAAGAAGTTCGATATGAAAAACAGTGTCGATCTGGTAAATTTTGCCATAAGAAATGGCTACGTGGCTCTCGAAGATTAATAAAAATCTTGTCGTTCTCGAAAAAAACTGGGCCGTACTGTTTCCCCTCTTATCTGTACTTTTCTGAAATCACGGTGACAATTAAATAGTTATCTTGAAACCAGGTATTTTCACCTAGCTATAAATAGGCAATTGACTGGATTGTTTTTCCTGACCTTTGCAGGTATCACTTCTGCCAATTTTAATAATTACCAACGAGAGAGGAATACATGAATAAAGCAGAATTGATAGCAACCATTGCCGATTCAGCCGATGTAACCAAAGTTGTTGCTGCAAAAGCGCTGGATTCCGTACTTGCTCATATGGGTGATGCCCTGGAAAAGGGAGAGCGGGTAATCGTTTCCGGGTTCGGTTCATTTCGTGTGGTTGAGCGTGCTGAGCAGCAAGGAAGAAATCCGCAGACGGGCACAGCCATTTCCCTACCGGCCCACAATGTGGTTAAGTTCAAGCCGGGAAAAATATTGTCTGAAAAGGTGAAGATCAGCTGAGTGTTTCAGGCGGGATGGATTTTAATCTCAGGTACCAGATACTCAGCCCGAAGACAATCATCACAGAACTGAGCAGCTGCCCCATGCTCAGCAGATTGAAAAATAGGCCAAGTTGGGGGTCCGGTTCTCTGGTGTATTCGATGAAAAATCGAATAATTCCATAACCGAAAAAAAATAAAGCAAATAATGAGCCGTGTGGCCAGAGTCGATTATCTGTCCAGGGCTTTGTACGCATACTCCAGAGCAGGATAAAAAGCACAAGTCCTTCAAAAAAGGCCTCGTAGAGCTGTGAAGGGTGTCTCGCTATCGGGCCTCCTCCTGGAAATATCATCGCCCAAGGGAGATCCGTGGGTCTGCCGAACAGCTCGCCGTTGATGAAGTTTCCCAGCCTGCCAAGGCCGAGTCCTATTGGGATTGTCACGATATAGATATCGGCGGCCTTCCAGAAGTCTATTTTCTTCCATCTGCAGAACCATAGACCGCCAAGTGCGACTCCAATGGCAGCGCCGTGGAAAGACATACCGCCGGTCCAGGTTGCCGGGATCTCAAGCGGATGTTCAAGGTAGTAACCAAGATTATAAAAGAGTACATAACCCAGCCTTCCCCCAACGATTAATGAGAGGATCAGGGCTATATTGAGATTTTCAAAATGAGTCTCTAACTGCTTGAACGAAAATTGTTTCAACTGGTGTTTGACCAGTAGATAACAGGCTAAGAACCCGAGAACGTACATCAGTCCGTACCAGCGTATCTGTAGTGGTCCGAGGCGAATCAGGACGGGGTCTATGTCTGGATAAGGAAGCATTAGGCTGGTTATTCCACTATTTGGATGTATCCGTTTGTTGTGATTTCTTCTGATGCTTCAGTTTTCTTAGGTGGACCTGTAAAATCGAAATCGCAGCGGGTGTAACACCGGAAATCCTCGAAGCCTGTCCCAGTGACAGAGGTTTGACGCTGGTGAGTTTCTCAACTACTTCGTTTGACAGTCCGGATAAGCTCGAGTAGTCAAGGTCTTGGGGTAAATGTGATGACTCAAGTTTTCGAAATCGGTTGACCTGTTCCGTCTGCCGGTCAATATATCCTTTATATTTAACTCTGAGTTGGACTTCTTCGCTGAAACGAGATTGGCTCAGTTTTTCAATGTCCGTGTTGAGATCGTCCTGAATCAGTTCGGGCAGGTGATGAATGGTAAGTTCAGGTCTTCGCAGCAGATCAGCCAGCATTGATTTTTGTTTGAGCCCAGCGCTTCCGAGTTGCTTGAGTATCTGGTCGATTGCAGCAGAGGGCTTTACCGGTGTTATTGCCAGTAAACCAATCGCATCTCTAATCTCTTTTTCCTTTTCCAGATAAAAGGAATACTGTTCTTGCGGCAACAAGCCTATTCTGTGACCGATTTCCGATAATCTGGCGTCAGCATTATCTTCTCTTAACAGCAGCCGATATTCAGCTCGCGAAGTGAAAAGTCGGTACGGCTCTTTGGTACCCCTGGTCACAAGATCGTCGATCAATACACCGATATAAGCCTGGGATCGGTCAAGTACGAGCGGCTCCAGGTTCCTGCAGTGGTGAACTGCATTAATGGCAGCCATGAGTCCCTGGGCGGCGGCTTCTTCGTAGCCCGAGGTTCCGTTGATCTGACCGGCCAGAAACAACCCTTCAATACGCTTGGTTTCCAGAGAAGGCAGAAGTTCCAGAGGATCGACGTAATCGTATTCTATTGCGTAACCGGATCTGACAATGACGGCATTCTCCATCCCTTTAATGCTGCGGATCATAGCAATCTGGGTGGCCAGCGGCAGGCTGGTCGGAAGGCCGTTGGGGTAGACTTCCGTTGTTTCTACACCTTCCGGTTCAAGAAAGACCTGATGTCGCTCCTTTTCCGGAAAGCGCATGACCTTATCTTCGATTGACGGGCAATATCTGGCACCGACGCCTTCAATGATACCCGCATACATCGGTGACTGATCGATTGAGCCGCGGATGATCTCATGGGTCAGTTCGTTGGTGTAGGTGATGTGGCAAGGAAATTGCGGCTGTCGGTAATTTCCGCTGCTGGTGAAAGCGAAAAAGGACGGTGGATCGTCACTGTACTGAGGTTCAAGCTGGGAGTAGTCGATGCTGTTGGCATCAAGCCTTGGAACCGTCCCGGTTTTCATTCGGCCGACATTAAATCCCTGTGCCCTGAACCAGGCGGCGAGGCTCAGTGATGGATTATCGCCCATTCGGCCGGCGGGAAAATTCTTCAGGCCGATGTGAATCAATCCATTTAAAAAAGTACCGGTAGCCACAACGATGGCTTTGACGCGAATGTCTTCATCCAGCGAGGTTTTGAGTCCAACAATCCTACCGTTTTTCACTGTCAGTGAGTCAACGGTGGTCTGCCGGATGGTCAGATTCTTCTGATTTTCCAGAGTCTTCTTCATCCGCAGACGGTAGAGCAGTCGGTCGGCCTGGGCCCGTGAAGATCTGACTGCCGGACCTTTACTGGTATTGAGCCGACGAAACTGAATGGATGTTTCATCGATATTTCTTGCCATTTCTCCGCCGAGGGCATCAATCTCCCGAACTAGGTGGCCTTTGGCAAGACCCCCGATGGCCGGGTTGCAGGACATGGCGCCGATGGTATCGAGATTAATGACGCAGGCCAGAGTTTTGCATCCCATCCGGGCAGCGGCGAGCGCGGCTTCACAACCGGCATGACCGGCACCGATAACGGCAATATCGAAAGAGTTTAACTCATCCATGACATCTCTATTATCCCCAACCACATCAGTTTCCCTTCGCATGTGACGAGTCGTTTTTCATCCAGGACAGCAAGGCCCAACGCTGGGGATGGTTCCTTTTTACAATAATATGATCATCTTCTTCTTTAATTATTCTTCCAAGAAGAAATGCTTCCAGGCGTTGTACTTCGTCAGGCTGCAAATCCTTAAACATCCATGTATAGGAATGCAGAGCCTGTTTCAGGTCATCAAAGCGGAGTTTGTCAGCTAATTCAATATGATCAATTTTCGGGTGGATACCAAGCGAGTAAAGCATATTAACCGTATAAATATAATCGGGTCCTGAATTAAACGATCTTCCCAGAGCCTCAAATGCATCCGGATCAAAGGGAGACGGATCGATTCGGTCGGAAATAAACACTTGCTTTATCGCATGATCATTAATTTTCTGTATTCCGCCAAGCAAATCATCAATATTCATCGATCGTGAGGCAATAACGATGTCATGAGCCCCGATGTCCAGCTTCTGCCAATCATCTTCCCAGGCGCACTCAACAGCTCTGATATTGGTAATTCTCTGTTGATCAGCCTGAGCGCGTAACTGCTCGAGCATACCTACTGAATAATCCAGAGCCGTGACCCGTTTAACCCGTTTGGCAATAGGCAGGGCCAAGGTCCCCGGTCCGCAGCCCACATCGAGTACACTTATATCATTGTTAAGATCGAGGTGTTCAAGAAATTTTTGGACATAGCCCGATTCTTTGATTCGAGTGGAAAACTCGGGCGCCTTTTTATTCCACTCCTTTGAACCTTTGCTTTTCCACGATTTTCTGGCCCGCGCCTGTCTCCACAGAGCTGGCCAGTCAATATCCGAATACATGATCTCTGCGTCTTTTTTCATAGAACTTGTGGAGACTAATTATTTTCCCAGGCAAAATTGTTCAAAAATAACATCCAGAACATCATCCGTGGTAGTTTCGCCGACAATTTCACCCAGATGGTCTAGACTTTCATGCAGATCAACCGTTATCAGGTCGTTGGTCAGGTTATGTAACATGCCATCCCGGAACAGTCTCAAAGAAACTGCCGCCCTTTCCATTGCCGCTTTTTGCCGAAGGTTTGGCGCGGCGCCTTCTTCCTGCCACTGCTCTTTGCCTCCGGTGATCCGTTTAAAGATCTGGGTTTTAAGCTCCGTCAGCCCTTGCTGTGTCAAGGCTGAAATTTCTATGGAGTCATTAAAAATCAAGGGATCTTCGCTCACATTAATACTTCGATTGAGATCGCATTTGTTTATAACGGTGAACAGGGGTTTATGGGCAACACTATTGAAAAGTTCCCGATCTTCAGCCTGAAATTCTCTGGAGCCGTCCACCAGAAAGAGAACCAGATCTGCCCGGTTGATCGACTCGCGAGCCCGCTTGATGCCGAGTTGCTCTACCTCTTCCACATCCTCGCGAATACCTGCAGTGTCGATAATACGTACTGGAATTCCCGAAATATCAACATATTCTTCAATCGTATCCCGGGTTGTTCCCGGTATCGATGTGACCAAGGCCCGTTCTTCCTGTAAAATTGTATTGAGCAGGCTTGATTTTCCGACATTTGGTATGCCAACAATGACGATGGTTACCCCTTCCCGGACCATGCGGCCGCTGTCCGCATTTTGAATCAGTTGTTCCAGAGGAGTCAAAACTTCATTTTCAAGCTGGTTCAAGAGATCCGAGTGATCGGCGATTTCAATTTCATCCTCGGGAAAGTCGATAGCAGCTTCCAACAGGGCCCTGATTTTCACCAGGGAAATCCTCATGGACTCTATCTGTTTGTAGAGCGTTCCGCTGATCTGTTCCAGGGCCAGATCGACACCTTTTCTGGTTCTGGCCGAAAGAATATCTATTACCGCTTCTGCTTGGGTAAGGTCGATGCGACCATTTAAAAATGCCCGTTTGGTGAATTCACCGGGTTCAGCCAGTGTGGCACCTCGTGCAAGCACCAGCTCAATTACCGATTGCAGAACCAAAAAACCTCCATGACAGTGAATTTCCACCACATCCTCTCGGGTGTAGGTTCGAGGTGTTTGCATAAATACGACAAGTACTTCATCGAGAAGCCTATTGCTGCCAGGCTCAAAGATGGAGCCGTAATACAGGCGATGTGATGTGAACTGGCAGGATGAATCAGCAGGAGCAAATATTTGTTTTAATATCGGCAACGCATGCTCTCCGCTTATCCGTATTATACCAATGCCGCCTGCCCCCGGGGGAGTAGAAATTGCTGCAATCGTATGATTTTCTGGACTGGGAGGTTTCATTGTCTGTAGATCTAAAAGTAACAGGCCGGACATTAATGTCCGGCCTGTATAAAGTTGCTATGCGTCAGTCGGTCTGAGTGGTGCCGACAGAGTATCAGGTTTCCTGTGTGGAGCCGGACCCGCTTTTATCACGATTTTTGTTGCGACCGCGTTTGCGGCCATTATTTTTTCGAGCTTTACCTGGTTTATAAATCAATACCTTTTTAAACAGACCTTCGCCGACACTTCTGCTTCGAATTTCCGGATCATCCTGCAGAACGACATGGACGACCCTGCGTTCAGACGGGTTGAGTGAAGGGATTACCTGGGTCTTTGCATTTTCTTTTACAAGAGCTGCATACTCAACAGCCAGCTCGCGAAGCTGCAGATATCTCCGTTCGCGATAGTCGCCGACATCAATGGTGATCTGAATTCTGCCTGAAATTTTCTTGGAAACGATTTTTCGCAACAGATACTGCAGGCTGTCAAGAACCCTCCCATCCTGTGCTGTCAGCGTCTCCTCATGATCCTCACTGACCTTGCAATGGGCGGCCCCATCAATATTTTCGACGGTGATTATTGAGGAACATCCCATCAGATCAAGGATAGAGGTTAACTCCTCTTTAATAATCGTCAGTGATTCAGCAGATAGCTCCAACGGTTCCCGGTTCGAATTATTATCTTCGTCTGACTTATTGCCCTCTGCTTTATCGTCGGAAACAACCGGGGTATCCTCTGGTACTTCAGGATCTTTTTCTACCGGTTTTAGTGGTTCTTTTGTTTTGGCAGGCCTGGCCTTTTTCTTTGGTTTGGCAGGACTCTTTTTAGAAGGGCTACTCTCGGTCGGTTGAGACGATTCATCTTCTACCGCCTGTACACCTGCTCTGATATGCGCCTTTCTGCGTATCAGGCCGAAAATTCCCCTGGAGCCGGTTTCAACCACTTCAATAGTGAGATTTTCCTGGGCGACACCCAGGATCTCACAGGCCTCTTTCATTGCTTCGG
Source organism: Desulfofustis sp. (assembly GCA_030145365.1). GTDB lineage: Bacteria > Desulfobacterota > Desulfobulbia > Desulfobulbales > Desulfocapsaceae > JABDQA01. The sequence goes on from JAQYVS010000010.1 coordinate 12,471, forward strand.
CTACATCTTTGCCGTAAAAATCTTTTACATCCGGTGACATCGGTTATCCCTGGTTTGTGTTGTCCACCATGGTATCGGTCTCTATCCTGCTGCTAACCGGCTGCCGGTGCAGATTTGCTCTGCCGGTTGATTAAATACTGTTGGAGAATTGAGAGCAGGTTATTGATAAACCAATACAGGACCAGCCCGGAGGCAAAATTGACGAACATAACCGTAAAAATAAGCGGCAGAAACATCATGATTCTGGCCTGGGTCGGATCGGCCGTGGTGGGGGTCATTTTTTGCTGGAGAAACATGGATGCGCCCATTAAAAGGGTGAGAACCGGCAGACCTCCGAGATACGGAATGTCAAAACCCAGGTATAGTCGGTCTGGGGCTGAGAGGTCGTTGATCCACAGCATAAATGGGGCATGACGCAGTTCAATTGACTGCAGTAAAACTTTATAGAGAGAGAAAAATACCGGAATCTGCAGGACCATCGGTAAGCAGCCGCCCAGCGGATTCACCTTGTATGCTTTGTAAAGACCCATCATCTCCTG
>JAQYVS010000056.1 GCA_030145365.1 Desulfofustis sp.
TTCTGGCTAACAGCGGTATCAGCATAGAGTCTCCCTGCAATGACGGCACGGGAACATTGGCAACGGTCACCCGCCCCTCGGTGACTGCCGCTGCTGCCCAAAAATAAGAGGCATTGGAGGCATCTCCTTCAATGTGATACGCTCTTGGCTGATAGCATCCCTGAGGAATGGTAAAGGAGGAAAAATCAACGGCAGCTTCCACCTGAATTCCAAAATCTGCCATGATCGCCAGGGTCATTGCCACATAGGGTTGGGAAAGAATTTCACCGAGCACGTCAAGCTCTGCCGGCTGTCTGGCGTATGGCGCTACTAATAGAAGCGAAGAGAGATATTGACTGCTTTTCCCTTCTGGAAGTATGGTTCTGCCGCCACTCAAGCCAGAAGCAATAATGCTGAGCGGTGGGCACCCGGTGCCGTGGATAGACTCTATGTCCACTCCCCAACCTTTGAGCGCCTCAATAAGCGGTTCAATGGGCCGCTCTTGCATACGGACATCACCATCAATGATACATTCACCTGAACCCAGAGCTGCCACGGATGTCAAAAAACGTGTGGCTGTTCCATTATTGCCAAGAAAGATATCATCCTCCGGTTCTCTTATCGTACCGCCAGTTCCATGTATCCTCCAGCAGTTCAGTTCCTTAACGATTTCTATTCCCATCTGGCTGAGAGCACGAGAAGAATACTCGGTATCATCGCTGATCAGCGGACCGTGCAGGACGCTGTCTCCATCTGCCAGGGATGCAGCGATAAGTGCACGCTGGGTTATACTTTTCGAGCCGGGAACGGTTACAATGGCATCAATGCCTTCCACCGGAGTGATTTCGATCATGTATTCTCTCGTGTTATCGGATCAGCTTTTCTTGTTAATTGCCACACTTCTGAGTGCCCGGAGCATACTCTTGATCGGAGCGGAGCATCCAGTCCATAGCTCGAACTAAGAAACCCTCTGGTAGAGCAACATTTCCAGATCGTCATTACAGAGGCATCCGGCTGCAGCTCCATCTGCAAGCAGTTTCGTCTCAAGCGGAGCATAGACAATGTCCATAACAACTTTGTAGTTGCCGAGCAGTGACGCTCCAACAGGGCTGACACCGGCCTCTGGCTCCATACCGACAGAAGTTGCGAAGGATATCTGTTTGAGACACGGGTGCTTTTATCAAGCGTTGACCATGGACAATGCAGCTGGCCGGCCAATGCCTGTCCTTTAGCCTCACTTCTGCTCTTTATCTAAATACCTGCCCCTGCTTCAAGCAGACCTCAGCTTTAGGGTTGTGCTATCTCTTTTTCTGCAATGTATCTTTTTGTATTATTTTCAAAGCCAGCCAGACCAGCAGAGAGACAACCGCAAAATCATCGATGATACCGAATCCCAGCAACCAGTCCGGTATAAGGTCGATAGGTGACAAGAGATAAAGGAGAGCACCGGCAACAACCAGCTTTGCCAGCCACGGTGTATCTCTACGAAACAGTAGTCTCAGATAAACAGCTGCTGTTGTAAAAAATCGTCCAAATATCGAAGTCGATGCTTTTAGGGTCATGATTCAGAGTTCTAAAGCACCTATAAGCTCTCTGACCGACTGCAATTTCTGCATTTTTACATAATCACTGATCCCGTCAACCAGTTCCTCGCTGACCTTTGGATTAACAAAATTTGCTGTTCCAACCTGCACAGCTGAGGCACCGGCCAGCATAAACTCCAGAGCATCTTCAGCAGTTTCAATTCCGCCAATACCGATTACCGGTATTTTCACCGCAGCCGCCGTTTGATATACCATTCGCAGGGCCACCGGTTTAATAGCAGGACCAGAAAGCCCGCCAATCACATTGGCCAGCACCGGTTTCTTCTTTTCCAGATCAATGGCCATTCCGATCAGGGTATTGATCAGCGAAATAGAATCAGCGCCTCCGTCCTCCACGGCTTTTGCCATTTCAGCGATATCAGTCACATTGGGCGACAATTTCACCATAACCGGAACATCCGCTGCTTTCTTTACCGCTTCGGTGACCGCAGCGGCCAGTTTCGGTTGGGATCCGAAGGCAACGCCACCCTTTTTCACGTTGGGGCAGGATATGTTAACCTCCAGTGCAGCTATTCCTTCAACACCGACAAGCCGCTCAGTAATCAGCTGGTATTCATTAACGGAGTCACCAAGGATGTTCACCACCACGGGGACACCAATACCCTTCAGATAGGGTATTTTTTCAGTGATGAATCGATTGACCCCGACGTTTTGCAGACCGATCGCATTGAGCATTCCACAGGGGGTTTCTGCAATTCGTTGGGGGGGATTTCCCGGTCTCGGCTCAAGTGATATCCCCTTTACAATGATTCCTCCGAGCCGGTGCAGATTGACCAGGTGTTCAAATTCCCGGGCATAACCAAAGGTACCGGAAGCGGTCATAACCGGATTCTGCAACTCCAGCGAACCGATATTTACCCTTAGATCCGGGTATGGATTCTGATCTTTTACGAATTCCATGCCAGATCCTCTGAATTAAATACCGGCCCATCTATGCAAACATGAACATAATCCTTGTTGGCTGCTTCGATATTGCAGCCAAGACAAGCGCCCATCCCGCAGGCCATGACACTTTCCACCGACACCTGACAATCAATCTGTCTTTCGGAACAGAAGCGATGCATCACTTCAAGCATATTGTCCGGACCACACCCATACACTTGGGTATTGGCCGCTAACTGCTCGGATTGCAAAATTTCGGTTACAAACCCTTTTATTCCGTATGAGCCGTCATCGGTTGCACAATGTAAAGCCAGGCCGAACTGCTTAAAATCCTCCACCAATGGTTCCACGTCTCCTCTGGTCCTGCCTCCAAGAATAATCAGGTCCCGGCTGTGATTTTTTCCCAAAGAACTGATTTTCTTCGCCAGAAACAACATCGGAGCAATGCCGAGACCACCACCAACTAAACAGGCGGGTTTATCCTTATCTACCTGGAATCCACGGCCCAATGGACCAAAAACATCGAGCGTCTCATCAACTTTGCAGCGCGCTAAAATATCTGTCCCCCGGCCCACATTTTTGAAATATATTTGTATCTGGCCATTGCTGCTGCTCTGGTGAAGTGAAAATGGTCTTCTGAGCAGCGGATCCTGGCTTCCCCCGGCTCGGATCATGACAAACTGTCCCGGCTCGGCAGTTTCCACTATCAGCGGGGATTCCAAAGTCAAACGAACATTGTGTTCAGACAGCTGCTCAAAACGGATAATTCTTGCTTTTTCCTGGTGTTGAGACATAATGACTTGATAATTGGCTTTTTTTACTGAGATAAATGAATTGTATCAGATCCGATGTATATCGATCCTATAATCTTTTTTGCCTGCTTTGTATTTGGAACCCTCATCGGCAGTTTTCTCAATGTGGTAATTCTGAGACTGCCGGCCGATGACGCCTCGGTGGTGTTCCCCGCTTCGCATTGCCCGGTCTGTAAAAACTCGCTGAGCTGGTATGAAAATATCCCTCTTTTCAGTTATCTGTTTTTACGCGGTACATGTCGACACTGCCATGTTTCCATATCACTTCAGTACCCTGTTGTCGAACTGCTCACCGGTCTTCTGGCTGTAGCTGTCACAGCCAAATTCGGCATATCGATTACTGCCTTGGGATATTTCATATTCTGTGCTGCACTCATCATTATAATATGGATCGATATTCATCACCAGATAATACCTGACGTGATCAGCCTGCCCGGTATACTTTTTGGCTTTTGCTTTTCTTTTATCTCCACTTTCGTTACCTGGCAGGACTCGTTGATTGGCCTTCTGGCCGGTGGCGGAATTTTCTATGCTATTTCCTATGCCTACTATTTACTCAGGAGACAAGAGGGGCTTGGAGGGGGAGATATCAAACTGCTGGCGATGCTTGGTGCTTTCCTTGGCTGGCAATCACTCTTGTTCATCATTTTTGCCAGTTCCGTAACCGGAACTATCGCCGGACTCGCGGCCATGCGCACCCAAAAGAAAGGAGGCTCAACCCGCATTCCGTTTGGACCGTTTTTGGCCATTTCAGGCCTCTTCTATTTGCTGTTTCGTCCTCAGGTACACAATCTGATCAATTTGTACCTCTCTTTTTTCATCTAGACTCTCATCTGCCTGGCTTCTTCTGCCAAGCATTGCACCTACCACTCTATCGTCTGACTTAAGCAGGATTTACTCATGCATACTGATCCCGGTTGCCAGTGAGTTGCCGGAATAAAAAAAGCCCCCGGTTAATCAAATAACCGAGGGCTCAAATGTCTTACCTATAAGATAAAATCTAGTGTTCGACTTCGTGCTCTACCCCAATTGCAATCTTATACAACAGGGTAAGCAGGAGAAAACCGGTAGCCCAGATT
>JAQYVS010000126.1 GCA_030145365.1 Desulfofustis sp.
TGGTTATTCTTGACATGATCATGGGTGAGGATCTCAATGGCTGTCAGATTTACCAGAAAATGCTTGCCTTAAACCGCGATCAGAAGGCGATTATCGTCAGCGGCTACTCCGAGAGCGAACTCGTGATACAAGCAAAACAGCTTGGGGTGACCCATTTTCTGCAAAAGCCGGTAACGCTTTCAACCGTTACCAAAGCGATTACACAGTCACTCGGCTCAAGTTGAATCGTCGTTGAGTGAGTGGATATCTTCGAAGATCTCTTACCAATTTAAATCTCCTATTTGACAGGAATGTGTTGTTTGGCTAGTTTTAATAGGAGTAGTTTGACGAAATCGTCGTATCACTGGAAAACCTGCTACTCTGTCCAGGCACTGCCGCGATAGGTGTCTTGCGGAAATCCAGAAGTTTTTTGTTACACTTCCTTTATTGGAAGAGGGGCCGTTATGTCAGAAAGACAGGTAATGAAAGTATTTCAGAGGGCGTTTATTTCTCGTATCAGCCGAATAGTTCTGTTGATAATCCTGCTGTTGGCGTTTGTCTATGGGGCGGTGGCGGCTGTGTATGCGACAAGGACCATTTTCAAGGTAAAGATGAATTACGCGGTGGTCCTCGAGAAACTGGGCGGCAAAAGGCAAGCGGTGACAGAGGTGGGCTGGCATGCGCGCCTGCCAATTTTCACCAGAATAGAACAGGAAGTCACCCTGATGAATCAGATAATGCACCTTGGCGGTACATCTGAACCGAGGCGAATCATTTCCAAGGAAAATGTTGCCTTGTGGACCTCGGCTCTGCTTACTTACCGAATCAACGATCTAAAGACCTGGGCAATCGAGAATCTTCAGCCAATGACGTTGCTCCAGGGAGATTATGACGGCATTGTCAAGGATCTGCTCCAGTCCGAACCGGTTAATCAGTTGATCAGCAGTCGTCCGACCGTCAAAGAAAAGATATTTAAAGCCCTTAAATCTTCACCAATAAACGAGGGGGGGCCGACCCTGGAAGAGAAATACGGGATTGAAATTGTCAGTTTTGTTCTCAAGGAAACACGCTTTGGTGATAACCTGGTCGAGGCCTCGGAAGAGAAAAAACGGCGAGAGCTGATAGCTGAGGCAGAAAACTACGCAGCCGACCAGGAAGCAAGCAGAATTAAAAAACTCTACGCTGCCTACCTCGAAGGTATCAGATCTTTGCAGAAAGAAGTTGGCAGACCAGATGGAACCACTGATACAGCCTTGCTGCAATTTTTAGTTCAGCAGAAGTGGGCGGCGGCATATGAAAAGAACCAGACCGGGCAGAATACCGTAGTTATCCAGAATACTATAGGATCGTCCCCTCCGATAACTTTGCCTCTGCCTGAGGCTCAAAAATAGGAGTCGACTCGGAACAGCGATGGCCAGACGATTAACAAAAAAAATGCGTTATATCCGGTTACCGGAAAAACGGATTGAAGAAATTTCATCGCTTGTTGCGTCATGGTCAAACGAGACCAAAGAATTTATGCGGGCGCGGCTCAATCAGTATCGAGCTCCTTCCGGGATCTTTGGTTTTTTCCAGAATAGTTACAAATGGTTCTTCTTTTCCACCCGAAAACGTGACCTTAAAATCCTCAAGGATCCGGATATACTGACAGACTGGCAGAAGCGCTTTGACATCTCCGGTCAAACTGTTCCCCGTAAGGCCTGGAATCATATCCTGGAAAAGGAGTTGAGCAAGAAAGACCTGGCCTATCTGCTCGCCCTGCTTGAACGTGAGCTTTCCGATGTTCATCTTCCCGAGGAGTTGGCAGGGCTTTTTGAAAAGATCTATCGTGCCCATCTCAGAAAAGAGTACACCAGTGACCCCGAGGTGCCCAAAGCACCAATTATTCTTTTCGTCGGTACCAGCGGCAGCGGCAAAACGGCAACGGCAACCAAAGCCATTGAACAGGTGATTTTTGCCAACGAAGTTCGCCCGGAAATCGATTTGGATCAAAAAAAATCCAGGGTTATGTCCGATGCACCATTCTGGAAAAGTTTGGAAGAAGTTTCACCTGATCTGGCCGAGGACATTGAACGGCGTAAACGGTTAAAAAAATATAAGACCTTATCCAAGATACCACTGCTGAACCTGATTTTGCGAAAGCAGATCGGTAGAAATATGAGTGATCTTGAAGAACAGAGCCTCGCTGTTGATTATGCCCGAATAACGCCCAATGACTTTCAGACTGCCCTGTCCGGGGAGCCCGGCAACTTTCTGAAACGGGCCTTCGGCAATTCTAAATCTACCTGTATCAGGCACCTGGAGGAGGCCCACAGTGCTTTTGCCAGGAAAGAGGGGAGCGGATCAAGCAGTGGAGTCGAACGGCAGCAGGGCACTCTGGTGGACACCTCCAACATTTTAATCGATGAGATTATCAACGGCACCAGGGATTGCCTTCTGATTGCAACCTCGGATCAGCCGGAAGTTTTTGACTCTGCCATCTATCGTCGTTTTGTCGAAAAGGGACTGATCATCGATGTTTCCGAATATTGGCGCAATAAGGCAAATCTACAGGAAATCGTTCGCATCGAGTTGATGCGCAACAATATTCGGGTGACAACAGGAGATGCACACCGGGAGTATGATAAAATTCAATGGATAACCATTGAAGATCTGAAAATCGCCATTGGTAAATTCTATAATATTTTCACCGAGCGTTCGCTGCAGATTACCCCGGCCTATGTCCGCAAACTGGTGAGCTATATCATCAGCATCAAAGGTGATTTGCAGGCGGACTACCTGGACGATTCGCTTCTGGTGCGTAATGCCTTTGAAATGGTGGCCAGAAACTCGTTCGGGGACCTGTTTAAAAAGGTGGTCAACCGTATCGACCGTACCGCAAACTGGGATGAATATGCGGGTGAGATAAAACATACCTTCTCCGAAATGACCAATAACTGCCTGCTCTACAACATTAGTGAGGAAAAGGGAGTTGTACTGAACGGGCCGCCCGGCAGTGGAAAAACCTACCTGGTAAGGACCTGGCTATCCGACAATAAACGTATCCATGATATCAGTGCCAGCCCGAGTATTCTGCACAATCCGTCGAATCCGATAGACGGTACGGTGGAAAATTTAATTAAAATCTATGATATAGCCAAAATGATTGCCCCCACCGTTGTCTTCTTCGATGAGGGCGATGCTCTGGCTCCGAGACGGAGCAGCAGTGGCGGGGCCCCTTCAGATCGACTGACCAATAAGTTTCTGAATATCATTGATGGCGAACAGCCGCTTTCC
>JAQYVS010000312.1 GCA_030145365.1 Desulfofustis sp.
TGGACTGATCCACATTGTCAACCACGGCTTCGCCAAGATCACCCTCTTTTTCTGTGCCGGTGCGATATATGTTGCAGCACACAAGAAAAACATCTCTGAAATGAGCGGACTCGGCAGGACCATGCCTTTTACCTTTGGTGCTTTTGCCGTGGCCTCGTTATCAATGATCGGCGTTCCACCTGTTGCTGGTTTTGTGAGCAAGTGGTACCTGCTGGTCGGCTCTATGGAAGCCCACCAGATAGGTATTCTTCTCCTTCTGATCGGCTCAACAGTCCTCAACGTCTGCTATTTTGCACCTGTAACGTACAAAGCCTTTTTCGGCAAAGCACCAGAAGGAACTGTCGCAGGTATTAAGGAAGCGCCACTCTCAATGCTGGTGCCAATCCTGATCGCAGTAACCATTTCAGTGATTATCGGAATTTACCCCAACTTTATGATGCAATTTGTCGAGGCGGTGACAGGATGAACAAGCTTATTGATTACTTGCGCGATCGTCTGGAAACAGTCATCAAAACCTGTTACGGGATTCTCGCGATTACCCTGGCCTACAGTCTTTATGTAGATACGGGTCACGCCCATACCTGGGTTGAACAGAACGTACCGTTCTTCTGGTCACTCTTCGGCTTTGCCGCTGCTGCTATTATCATCGGGACCGCCTACTGGTTCGGGCATTCAGGAATCATGGTCAGGAAGGATTTCTATGAGGAAAAAACCAAATCTCACTGCTGCTGTAGCGGTTCAACCAAAGAAAGCTCCCACGAGCAGGCATAGACGGGAGGAAATCAATGACTAGTTCTTTCATACATCCCGCACTTATCCTGTTGATCGGTGCACTTATTTTGCCGTTTATCCGGGGTCCATTTCGCAAACCGTACCTGTTCCTGGTACCGTTATTGACAATGGCGGCAGTTGTTTCCAACAGTGCACTTTCTGGAGATTACGGCATTTATCAGTTCATGGACTGGCAGTTAGTATTTGGCCGAGTCGATCGTCTCTCGACAATTTTTGTTCTCATTATGGGCCTGATGGCCATGATAGGCACCTTATACGGACTGCATGTTGACAATGCCAAAGAGCATATCGCAGCCTGGTTGTACGTTGCCGGTTCACTTGGCACCATCTATAGTGGTGATTATTTAAGCCTGTTTTTGTTCTGGGAAATGATGGCTTTTGCTTCGACCTTCCTCATCTGGTTCCGTCGGGACAATGGATCCATGGCAGCCGGCTACCGCTATCTCATCATCCACACCGTTGGCGGAGTAATCCTGCTCTGTGGCATTATGCTGCGCTATCAGGCAGTCGGTGATATTTCCTTCGACCTGATGGATGTCGCACATCCCGAACTTTATACCTGGCTGATCATGATCGGCTTCGGTCTCAACGCCGCTATCGTGCCACTACATTCCTGGCTACCCGATGCCTATTCCAAGGCCTCATTTAACGGCTCTGTATTCATGTGTGCCATTACGACCAAAACCGCAGTCTATACTCTGGCTCGTGGATTTGCCGGATTTGACATCCTGGTACTGCTTGGAGTCATCATGGCATTATACGGTGTAATATATGCCGTAATGGAAAATGATATTCGTAAACTCCTTGCCTGGTCCATCGTCAGCCAGGTTGGTTATATGATCGCTGCTGTTGGCATAGGCACGGAACTGGCCATCAACGGTGCGTCCGCTCATGCTGTAGCCCACATCCTTTACAAGAGCCTGCTCTTTATGGGAACCGGATCCGTCCTATACATGACCGGCAAAAGCAAGTTTACCGAACTGGGCGGGCTCTACAAAAAAATGCCGGCTACAATGTTTCTTACGATCATCGGATGTTTATCAATTTCCGCTGCACCGTTATTTGCTGCCTTTGTCAGCAAGCCAATGATCATCAGCGCTGCATTTGAATCACACCTGAACTGGGCTGCATGGCTCCTTATGTTTGGCGCCACTGGTACATTCATGTATAACGGCTTGAAACTTCCCTACTTTCTCTTCTTCGGCAAAAATAATTGCAGTGAAGAAACCTGGGAAAAAGCTGCTGACCCAACATGGAATATGCAGATGGCAATGACCGCCGGAGCGATTCTTTGCATTGTTGTGGGCAGTGTCCCTGCATTATTGTACAGCCTTCTCCCCTACCCGGTAAGCTACCATCCTTACAACGGTTACCATATTGCTGAAACATTTCAGATTCTCGGTTTTGCTGCATTAGCATTCTTTTTACTCAAAAAATTCCTGGTGCCGGAAGACAAAATTTGCCTGGATATGGACTGGTTCTATCGCCGTGGTGGAGTTCTTTTTCTCTGGATTGCCAAGAATCCGATCCAATGGTTTGATACAGCTTGGGGCGAAGCGTACCGCGTTGTCGGTATGGGCCCGCTCATGACCATTTCAAAATTCTGGAGCTGGTTTGACTGGCACGCAATAGATGG
>JAQYVS010000141.1 GCA_030145365.1 Desulfofustis sp.
GTTGAAACTCAAACTGCAGGATGCTTTTTGATACTATCCTGTTAGTTGAGTTTCCTGTATAAGACTTCAACCGGAGGACAGTATGCTTGATCTTCTAAACGGAATTCATATCATCAGTTTCAACCATTTTCTCATGGGTCCTCTGGGTGTTCAGACACTTGCCGACATGGGGGCAGACGTCATTTGCATCGAATCTCCCGAAGGAGGATTTCAGCGCCGTTTCGGCGGAGCCAATACATTCATAGACGGCGACGGATGTTCTTTTCATCTGGCAGGTCGAAACAAGCGAAACATAGCCCTGAATCTGAAACACAAAACTGGCATTAAAATCGCCAAATCGCTCATTAGTAAGGCCGATGTCGTTACCGAGAATTTTCGTCCAGGCGTAATGGACCGACTTGGGCTTGGCTATAATACCCTGAAAGAACTCAACCCATCTCTGATTTATGGCGCCGCCACCGGATTCGGTTCGTCCGGCCCTGGTGCAAATCGACCGGGGCAAGATTTGCTCATTCAGGCTCTATCGGGGCTGGCCATGATATCAGGGACACGTTCAAGTGGTCCTCGGCCGGTCGGCGTCTCTATCGCCGACCATCATGGCGCCGCCCTGTATGCACTCGGAATCCTGGGTGCCCTGATCCGGAGAGAACGTAGCGGCAAAGGATGCTTTGTTGATGTGGATCTGATGTCTGCAGCCATCGATTTACAGGTTGAATCCTTTGTCAGTTATTTCAACGGCAATTATACGGATTCGCTATTAAGCCCAGATATTATCGGAGGATGGTACAATGCAGCCCCCTATGGCGTCTACGAAACAAGTGACGGACACATCGTCATCTCTCACTGTGATCTGTCAGTGCTCGCGGACGGCCTGAACCTTCCCCTCCTTAAAGATTACCAGGACAAGGATCTGTTTGACCACAGGGAAGAGGTAGCTCAGTTGATTTCCGAAAAAATAAAACTGCTCGCCTCCGAACAAGTGCTCGGAATTCTCCTGCAGCTTAAAATCTGGTGCGCGCCGGTAAATGAATACGAGACAATACGAGATGATAGCCAGGTGCAGTACAACCAAAACTTCATCTCATCAACAAGTGCTCAAGGAACACCGATAACACTGGTAAATCATCCGATTCGCTACGACGGCCAGGCAGCTGAAATGTACATGCCGCCTCAACCTCTTGGGGCACAATCTGCTGAAATTCTCATTGAACTTGGTTGGGATGAAGTCTCAATCAACAAACTTGTTGAAGACAATATCGTCCTTCTCGCCGATTAATCGACAGTGTTTGCAATACAGCTCAATTTTGAGTGAATTGATCTATGATTTCCATCACCTGCAAACCGTCTTTTGTTGAACATGGACAATCCCGTTCGTCCAGAAAATAGCGGGACACCTCTTCTATCATCGATTGCTGAATATTAGGTGGATTGGTAAATGGTATCACCTGCTCACCTTCAGCTGTTGACAAACGAACCTCTTCTCCAAAAAAAGTACAGGAAACTTGACCTTTATTGCCGGTAATGATCAGTAGTTCCGAAGCAGCACTCGGGGCAACGGAAAAACACCAGCACCCCCGAAAAACAATATTATTTTCAAAATGTATCGTACCATGAACAAAATCATCTGAAGGGGATGCGTTATTCTGCCTAAGAGAGAAGCCATTGTAGTGTTGCGGTTTTCCAAAATATACAAGCAACAGGTCCAGGAGATGGGGAGACAAATCGTGAAAAAGTCCCCCGCCTGAGATGTCTGGGTTGACCCTCCAGTTTTCACCGGGGTCTGGATTCATACTGCTGTTTTGAGGAAGAAAAAAGTTCACCTCAGCAAGCCTCACATCCCCGAGTGTGCCGTTTTTGATAAGCTCACCAATTCTTTTAAAGGCAGGCAGTGCTCGCCGGTAATGGGCCACAGCAACTTTTCCGAAACTCTTCTTTTCTGCCTCGATGATGGTCCGGCACTCATCAGCATTCATGGCCATCGGTTTTTCCAGGTAGACGTGTTTTCCAGCAGCGAGAGCCTCCAGGCAATGTTCCATATGAAAGCGGGGTGGAGTCGAAATATAGACTGCATCTATCTCTGGATCGGCGAGCAAAGCAGGAGCAGAATCGTACCATTTCGCAACTCCGTGGCGTCGGGCGAAATCACTTGCCTTGTCAATGTCTCTGCGCATTACCGCGACCAGCTCCGAACACTCAATCTTCTGAAACGCAGGGCCGCTTTTCACCTCACAGACATCACCGGCTCCCAGGATTCCCCATCGAATTATCTTTTTCATATCAACCCTCTCAGTTGTTGCTGGCTCGGTCCAGAAGACACATTCCAGTACCTTCTCATTCGTCCAGATAGTATTTATGGTAAACACCGCTCTGGGCAAGCCGCTGAAGATAGACCGCCAACTCCATCAGATGATAATCACCCCACATGCAGGATTCACCACATGGTACTTTTTGATCCGGGGGGATGTAATCCCAGCCATTGGGACGATGGTAGACCGAATGCAACAGAAGTCCCTGATGATTCGGGTCAAAAGATAGATACGGCTCATCGAGCAAGGTGTCGGCAATGCTCAAACCGGCCTGAAAATAGCGCTCACCTTTTTC
>JAQYVS010000142.1 GCA_030145365.1 Desulfofustis sp.
ATACGTACAAGGTCTCGGCGTAGTCTTTTTTTCTTGGATTGCGGCCATTTTTCTGAGCCAGGGACGTCATAAACCGGACCTGTTCACTGTTATCCTCGGCCAGCATGCCGTCCGGACGGAGAATGTTATTTTCAAAACCAACCCGAACATGTCCCCCGCGAGCAGCAGCCGCTTCTGCGGTCTGAAATTCCTGTTGGCCGAAACTGCAGATCATCCAGGAGACACGATGAGGGTGATTGTCAAGGGGCAGAAGATAGTGATCAAGGCTCGGTACTTCTGTGTTGGTGCTGCCGGCATAGCTGCCAAAAACAAAAAGCAGGAAATGAGTGTTGCCGGGTAAGATCCCCTGGTTACAGAGATTGACGAACCATTTCACCTCTGCAGGACTGTAGAGAATATATTGGACAAGCGTGCCTGCCTGGTGGAGGTGGTTAAAAAATAGAGATGCACTGTCCACATCTTTTTCCGAGCGTATAAATTCACGAAGCCCGCAGGAAAGACAATGAGGGGCCAGCTGCTTCATGTAATCGATTTGCTGGGGCTGACTATATCTACCTGCAGCTTCCGAAGTTACCTGCAGCAGCAATTGATCACCGACCGCTGCTTCGAGCTCTGTCAATGTCTTCCGGTAGTGCCCGGGATTCAGGCTATGGCGGCAGGCCCCGTCCCTGATATGAAAATGCATCATGCCAGCTCCTGCTCCGGCACAGGATACTGCAGTTTTGACCAGTTCTTCAGTGCAGAGCGGTATATTGGGATGGTCCGCCTTGGTTTTTCTGGCCCCGTTTGGGGCCACGGATATCAGGATAGGCTTTTCAGTTTTTGTCATGATCTTGTTGAGGGCAAACTAATCAGCACAGACTACCCCGGCTGCAATGCCGATTTCAAGTGCCACGCTATAGTGCTTCACCTCTGGTGCCCTGCCGCCGCAGGCAAGGTGGGCAGCAGATGCGGCGATCCAGGTGTGCAGTTCCATTGAGCCGATTCCTGCTTCACTCACCATCTGATCCTGATCCCAGTGGTCAAATTCCGCAAATTTTCCTGATTGGAGGACATCGAGAAAACGTTGGTCTGCCTCAGCGTTGAGACACATCTGCTCTGCGGTCCGTTCCCCGCGGGCGATCATTTCTGCCCCTTCGACGTGCATGTCGAAGAGTCGTTGCTCCCACTGTTCCCGGGTCAACGAATCCGGGTCATCCCCGCCGCTCAACTGCCATGCAGCTACGGCCTTCTCAGCTTCTCCCCAGGCAGGATAGTATCTGGTCGGGTGATGAGATAATCCGCCCGAAGCAAGAAACAGAACTCTTTTACCTGTGCGCTGGGCATATCTGCCAACCGCCTCTCCAAGTATGCGGGAGCGCTGAAATGGCACAAACGGTTTGTTGATACAATTGATAAAAATGGGGATCAGCGGTTTTTGAGCAATGCCGCCCAGCATCAGATGAATGGTCTGGGAAAAGGCGTGGTCCACTTTCATCTGGTAGGATACGGCTGGATCAAGGTTGTCACGACGCAAATCAATAGCCAAATCTTCAGCAAAATTCCTGGGGACATCCAAAACACCGGGAAACCCACCGATATCACCCACAGCCTCTGCTTGCAGTCCGATGCAGAAGGCCGGCATAAGCCGCAGGAAGAAGCCGTTGAAATGATCGGAGCCAAAGGCGATTACCAGCTCCGGATCAAATGTTTTGATGGCTTCCACCTGTTCTTTGAAAGCCGATTGCAGTTCCCGCCATTGGGCAGGTTCTTTCTTGTAGCAATACATCAGCGGGCTGTGTGAGGCACAAATAAGTCTCGTCTTCATGTGCTTATCCTGTGATTATGCTTTTGTTGAGTATCCTACCGGCCCTTTGTTCTCCGAAGAAATAAAAATTCGTTCGATATGGCGCTTCTTAATACGCCAGCGGCCATCCTCACACAATTGATACTCGTCAAGAAAATCGGCGACCAGATAGGGGGTTGCGGGCGAGATTGGCGGCTGGCTGTTGGCTCCAAAGGTAAGGCAGACGCTTTGACCAGTAGCTTTTGAGGAACTTGTCACCTGAATCCGCAGACCCGACTGAATATGACGGGATGTACGCTTGTCGGCACCGCGGCGCTCGCCAAATAATTCTCTGATTTCCTTCTGTCCACAGCTTTTCCGCTTCCCATGGGTATACAGCGCATCTCCGCAGAATAGATCCACCAATTCATCAACCATGTTATTATCAAGAAAATAACAGAAATCATTGTTCAGGTCGGCGAGTGCCAGACGGATTTGAATAATGGCCTGATTGCTCAGCTCAGTTGCCATGTACCGATCTCCCGCTCTTCAATAATTATCGGATTATGCTGGGTGCCAAGTTTTTCAATGGTTATTTCCACAGGCCCTCCGGTGACCAGAAAATTTGCCTGATGGATGGATTTTCTATTCTTAGAAGGTTTGAAGGCTGTGCCACAGGAAACGATATCGCCGGGTTGTAAGGTGTGAAACTGGCTGATGAAACTGATGAGTTCGGCCACTTTATAATTATAGTAGCGGGTGCTGTCTTCGGCTACTATCTCTCCTGCTACTGAACAGGAGACAGCAAGATCGTCGGGGGCGGCCACTTCATCTGCAGTGACCAGCCAGGGACCTAACACCCCGAAATTGTCAGTTCCTTTGTACCTGCCGGCATAAGATAGGTGCTGCTCACGTCGCTCAAGTCGGTCAGGGTCGTCTGACGCTCCATAGAGCGCATAGTATTGAAACAGATCCTCGGACCGCATATGATTGCCGGTGATGTCATTGAAAATCGAATAGCCGTAAATATAGCGATGGGCATCTGCGGCGTCCACATCCCGCGTCGGTTTGCCGATTACAACCGCCAGTTCAGGCTCCGGGTGCATACTGCCGTAATAGGTACGCATGGTAAGCGGCTGCAGATGCCCGGCCAAACATGATGAGGGCTTAATAAAAAAAGCAGGGTGGTCCGGTGCGGAGATCTTCCGGGCGTTGCTGGCCGAATTATTCATCGCTATCCCGCAGATTTTGGCGGGCTGTATCACCGGGGGATGCCAGACGACTTCAGCCATGGGAACCTGCATTAATTCCTCTGCTTTTTCAAGCGCTTCGGCGGCAAGCTGCAGTCCTTGTTCTCCCAGATTGATGAGATCAATCATTGTCTTTGGCGACTGAGCAGCCGGCCAGGCCGCCCTCAGGTCCACGAGAGAGGAGTCCTTGTGATAGGCGCCGATACAGTCCCTGCCGTTATAGCTAAAACTTGCAAGTCTCATAGGTTCTCCTGGTTAAACATTACTCGTCTGTTCTTATTTCAGGTGACAAGATTCATTACACGAAATATATACTGTCATTATTATAAACATTCTCAGTCAATAAAGTGAATGGCCATGTATCGTCTTGTTGACCCGAGACAGGAAGGTTATTAAAGTTAATTGCCTGACATTCAATAGAAAAACGGTCATAGTGTTGTGAATTTATCATAATATATAAGCAAAGGAGTCGCCTGAATTGAAAATTCTACTTTATTGTAAAAATACCGAGGCACATAAAAAGGCTCTGAAAATTGCAGTTGAGCAGGCACAGGCTTTCGGAGCCACGCTTCATCTGGTGAGCTGTATTTCTGAGAAGGACAAGATGCCGCTGGAAGTTATAGAAAAAGCGGAACAAACACTTCAGGACCATGTGGACCAGATATTTGCTCCTGCTTCCATTGATTGCAGGAAAAAGATTCTTGTCACGTCCTTCACATCCGGAGAGGAGCTTGTCAAATATGCCGAAAGCAACGGTATAGATACCATCATCATGAGTGTCCAGAAACGATCCAAGCTTGGGAAAATGTTTTTTGGCTCCACCACCCAATTCGTGATACTCGAAGCTCCTTGTAAGGTGATCACCGTCACGTAGCCCGACCTTCAGTAAGACACCAGTTGTCATCCCTGAGAAAATTTGCTGGTCGGAGGAGATTGATAACCTTATGAATACATGAGGTTCGGCAGGTAGAGCACGATCTGGGGAAAAATCATCAGAATGATGATCCCGACAATCACTGCTATCAGAAATGGTACGATACCTTTGAAAATTGATTCCAGGGTTATATCGTCCATCAGATTTTGGGCAACACCATATACCACGTAGACATTGATTCCCACAGGCGGGGTAATGACCCCCATTTCAGTCACCAGAACGATGATAATACCGAACCAGATCGGGTCATAGCCCAGATTGATGATAATCGGAAAAAAAATTGGGATCGTCAGCATGATGAGCCCGAGCGAATCCATGAAACAGCCGCCGAAAAAATAAATCAGGATAATAATTGAGATGATCATAAAAGGCGGCAGGTCAAATCCACCCACCCAGGCGGCCAGATCAAAGGGAATTCGTGTTACTGCAAGAAATTTCCCGAATACCACTGCCCCGGCAATCAGAAAAAGAATCATGCAGGAAGTCTGCAGGGTTTCGTGAAGTGATTTTAAAAAGGCCTTCCAGCTGAGTTGTCTCCGGATAATTGAGACAAGCAGTACCGCCAGTACACCCACCGCAGCCGATTCTGTCGGGGTGAAAAAACCGGCAAACAGACCAGCCATGACCACCACAAAAATGATAACGGTATCGGCCAGGCCGGCCAGGGATCTGATTTTCTGTTTCAGGGTAAAGGTCTCACCTTTCGGACCTTTTTCAGGATTAATCCTGCAGGTAATGTAAATTGAAATGATAAATAAGACGGTCATCAACAGGGCCGGGAAGATGCCCGAGACAAACAAAGCCCCTATGGACTGCTCAGTGAGAATTCCATAGACAATCAACACGACACTGGGTGGCATGATCATACCGAGGCCGCCGCCCGATGCAACCGAACCTGCTGCCAACTCGTTGGAGTAGTTGAAGCGTTTCATTTCCGGCATACCGACGGTGGCCATGGTAGCAGCTGTGGCAGGACTGGATCCGCAAACTGCGCCAAAGGCCGTACAGGCTGAAACTGTAGCCATAGCCAACCCCCCCCTGGTGCTTCCCAGAAAGGTGTAGGTGGTATTGTAGAGCCTTCTGCTGATTCCACTGTTAAACGCCAGCTGGCCCATTAAAACAAAGAGCGGGATAGTGGTCAGTTCATAGGCTGAAAAGGTATCGAAGAATACCCGCGGTAGCAGATTGAGACTGGCATGTAAGGAAATAAGGTAGCTGAACCCGCAAAAGCCGACGAGAGTCATGACGTACGCCACCGGCATTCTGGTCATAAAAATGATCAGCATCAGAACAATGCCGATAATACCGACTGTAGAAGGGCTCATGTCTGTTTGTCAACTCCTTTGAAAAACAACAGAATCTCCTGAAGAATGTATAGAGAGACAACCAGCAGGCAAAAGGACAGGGCGTAGACGAAACAATACATGGGCAGCTCAAGATTCATCGACACTTCACCGGAATGGCTCATTACCTGAGCATAGATGAACATCTGCCAAGTCAGTATCAAAAACAGGAACAGGGCAACAATATTGGTTATAAGTTTAATGATTTCCTGAGTTCTTTTAGAAAACAGCCGAATGACGATTTCGACTCCCACATGGGAGTCTTTTGCATGGGAATAGGGAAGAGCAAAACCAATTGCCAGAACAGCAAAAATTGAGACGATTTCTTCCGAGCCGAAAATCGGTTGATTGATCGTGGATCGCAAGATGACGTCGGCACAAGTCATCAGGCACATGCCCATGAGACATGTTGAGGCCACTCCCTTCATAAATCGCTGTGTTTTCTCTAAAAATGTCCAGACGGAGTTCATCTCAAAGATCTATCGTTCTGACGTTCAAGCGACTTGAAATGGAGTAGAGCAGCTGATCCGACAGAAAGCGCTGTATCTGCCGGATCACTATGCCTCTTATTTTTCAGGATAAACGGTTATTTAAGCATGGAGCTGATGTAATCGACAATCTCTTGACCTTTAAGGCCTTTTTTATCAAGACCGGCGGCATATGCTTCGATTGTCGGTTTGACGGCGGCCTGCCATTTCTCAGTTTCTGCAGGTTCAAGAGTGATTACCTTGTGACCTTTTTCGATAAAGAGTGCTTTGCCATCGGCATCACTGGAATCCCAGGCTTCACCGTGCTTTACTGCCCATTCTTTGTTTATCTCGGTAATTGTCTTCTGAATCTCTGGTGACAGTGCATCCCATTTAGCTTTGTTCATGGTTACGAAAAACGTCGTCGTATAGGCCACTGAGGTTTCATCAACCACGTATTCCAGAACATCGGCAAGCTTCCAGCCTTTGTTGGCTTCAAGCGGATGGGCGCATCCATCAACAACACCTTTCTGCAGACTCTGGTAGGCGTCTGGCATTCCCATGCTCACCGGGGTGGCGCCAAGAGCTTTTGCAAGTTGTGCACTCATGCCTGTAGCCCGGATTTTGAGGCCTTTCAGATCATCCAGCGATGTAACCTCTTTGTCCCTGGTATGGATGAGTCCGGGACCATGGGCGTGCAGGTACATAATCTGAGTAGTATTGAATTCTTCCGGATTGAATTTCTCCAGTACGCCGTTGGCGATTTTGGTAGCAACCACTCCATTGGGGTATCCCATCGGCAGATCGACTGTACCGAGAACCGGGAACCTGCCTCTGGAGTAGGCCAGAACAGACATACCGATATCGGCAATACCCTGTTCTACACCGTCGTAAGTCTGGGGAGCTTTGGTTAGGGTACCGCCAGGATAGTAGTTCACTTTGACCATACCATTGGTGCGTTTTTCTACTTCTTTACACCACGATTCGCCAAGTATTGACTGAATGTGTACCGGTGGAAAGAAATTCGAGTATGTCAACTCCACGGTATCTGCACTTGACAGAGTTGTCATACCAAAGAGAAAAACAGCTGCAGCAGCTACAGAGACAACACCTAAAAAAGATCTTTTCTTCATCGGTTAACCCCTCCTTAATGTTTGCTTTATTGAGAACTCATTGGTTTTTTATCCGGTTTTATTTCCGGACAGTAACAGACAACGAAATTACTATCATAAGACAACGAAGTGGGTACTAATCGACTGCACAATCTCTATCTTTAAAAGCTAGCTTCTTTTTCTTGCTTTTTCCATCTATTTTCTTTTGGCTAAAAAAAAGATTTCCGACTCAGTGGGCAATGTTCGCTAGTTCATGATAGAGAATTTGAATGCCCGGAATTATTCATGGCCAAGACCGAGTTCGGAAAATTACATGCAATATTGCGCGCAAATCATCTCTTGTCAAGAAGATTTCGTAAGAAAGCAAAGATAAAGAGATTGGTTGAGCGTTTCAGAAACTTGATGTATCGGAAGGCTGAGTCGAATGTACAACGTGTCTTCGCTCGTTTTTACCGGGTAAAAGATGAAAACACCAGGACCCAGCAAGGGACGGGCCTGGGGCTGTCTTTGGTGAAATCAATCGTTGAAACCCATCACGGCAGCATAAAAGTTGCCAGCACCATCACCAAAGGAACCATCTTTACCATTCTGTTGCCGATCGCCGAGGTTGGGTGACCTAGGGTGCGTCAACCAGTATGATCCGCGCCGTGGAACCTTCCCGGCGCAAGGCTTTCAACGGTCGATATTCGTCCGAGTCCCACCATTGTTTGGCCTGTTCCAGCGAAGGGAATTCAATCATCACGATTCGGTGCGCCTCCCATTCCCCTTCGAGTGTTTCCGGGTAGCCCCATTTACAATTATACTTCCCGCCGTACGTCGTAACTGTATCCTGGACGGCGTTGGCATAGGCCTTGAATTTGTCACGATCGGTTACATCTAGATCAACCAGCACATGTGCAGCCATATGAACTCACTTTTAAAATGGTGGTTTTTGGCAGCAAATATCTTTTTTTACGAAAATTACTGCTCATAGGTCTTTTAGATGAGCTTACTCAATTTTCCATCACATGTAATGAATTATGGTGTATGTTAGGATGCACGTATCAGTTTTTATCTACGAGTTTTTAGACACTAAAGAACGGAGGTAGAACATGTCAGCTGATCTCAAACAGAAAATGCAATCAATTATTGAAGAAGCCTACAATAAGGGCAACCTGGATGTATTGGATGATCTCATTGACACCGACTATTGTCGTTATCAGCCGCCGATGAAAAAGATTGTCGGGATGGCTGATTACAAAAAATTTATTACCGAAGTGCGGGGAGCCTATTCCAATTTCGAGATGAAACTCGAAGAAATTCTCATGGATGGGAATAAGACCGTAATCCGCATCGTTCTCACCGGCAAGCATACCGGAAAAACACCGACGATACAGGCTCCACCGACCGGCAGAGAAGTTGCCATGGCCGGGTGCACCGTATCCACATGGAAGGATGGAAAAGTAGTGGAAGAGTGGGCGTATAACGATTATATGGGGTTGACTCAACAGTTTGGTGTCATGTCTTTGATGACCATGAACAATGTAGAGTAGGTTTTTCCATAGAGTCTTTCAACTCGTCTACATTTCCAGACGGAAGATGCGGTTTTTCGTGAAGATGGTTCCGCTGTATTGACACATTTATCTTTGGATAGTACATTTTTTCAACTTTTTGCATGTCAGAGCAAACAGTTGATGGGTGACTGTATCGACCTCACCAGCAGCCAGACCCCTGACCCAAACCACCTCACAGAGAACAGGTTTGAAAAAAAATAAGAATCTAACGCTAAGAGTTTACCATCAGATCATAGACCTGATGCTCAGCTATCAGATTGTTCCCGGACAACGCTTGGTTTTTGTCGATCTGGCAAAACAACTCAAGGTCAGCAGAACGCCGGTTAACAATGCCTTGGGAATTCTTGCCCAGGAAGGATATCTGGATTTTGTTCCAAACCAGGGATACTCGGTTCACAAGATAACCAAGAAAGAAGCCGAAGATCTCTATGAAATACGCGAGGTGTTGGAGGTTGGCTTTATCGGTCCGGCGATTCGGCAGATGACCGAAAAGACATTACAGAAAGTGGAGCAATGCAAGATTGCTTACGAAAAATCCATATCCACTCATGTAACCAGGAAAATGTTCATTCTGGATACTGAATTTCATCTGGCAATTTTAGCCATGACAGGAAATGATCTTCTAACCCGCAGATATGAAGAACTGTGCCGGAAAATTTTTCTACGTTTTCGTACAGAGGACCTGGTGATGGGCCGAATCGGAGAGATCAGAAATGAACATCAGCAGCTTTTTGAAGCGATTCGTATAAGAGACGTGGAACTTGCTAAGCAACGAGTACAGGAACATCACCGACATTCCAAAAAGAACCTCTTTCCAATCATTTTTGCTTCGAAGTAGTCGACCGCCGCTTTTTAGCCATCCATAAGTCCCGGCAGGAAAAGGGTAATCTCAGGTATGGCGATCAGTAATATAATTTCCAGAATATCTGCAATAATAAATGGGACAACTCCTTTAAAAATAGTCCCCATGCGCTCACCGGATATTCCATGGATAATATAGACGTTAAGCCCTACCGGTGGGGTGATCAGTCCCATCTCTGTAACTCTGACAACGAGAATTCCAAACCAGATCGGGTCAAATCCAAGGTTTTGGATCAATGGGTAGAAGACGGGGACGGTGAGCAAAACTATCGCCATCGAATCCATCAGGCAGCCTAAAATACCCACTGCAACGAGAACCATGACAAGAACGACATAACGGTTTACCGTAAGCTCGCCGACCCAGCTGGCAAGTTCAAAAGGCAGCCTGCTGACCGAAAAAAAGTAACCGAGAATCATCGCTCCCAGCACAACCATAAACAGCATTCCTGTGGTTTGGCATGTCTGTAACAGGCTTGATTTGAACGATTCCCAGGTGAGCTTTTTTCGGTAAATGGTAAAACAGAACGTTCCGAAGGCTCCAACACCGGCAGCCTCAGTAGGGGTGAAGACTCCCAGATAAATTCCCCCGATTACCACAACGAACAAAACAACCACCTCCCAAACACTGAGAAGAGATTTGATCTTTTCATTCATGGTTGCCCGGGGGCCAGGCGGGCCTAAACTTGGATTAATGCGGGTGATAATGATAATCGTAATAATATAGAAAACGGCTTCCAATACACCAGGGATAAACCCGGCTAAAAAAAGCTTACCGATGGATTGTTCGGTAATAATTCCGTATATGATCAGAATAACACTCGGTGGAATTAAAATTCCTATGCTGCCGCCGGCTGCTATACAACCTGTTGCCAGGGCCGCATTGTACTTATATTTTTTCATCTCCGGCAGGGCAACCTTGCCAAGGGTTGCTGCCGTTGCCAGACTGGAACCGCTAATTGCGGCAAACAACGCACAAGCTGCGACTGTAGCCATTGCAAGACCGCCCCGAAAATGACCCAGCCACTTATGCACCATTCGATAGAGGTCTTCGCTGAGATTAGCGGTAAATGCAAAGGCACCCATCAGAATGAAAAGCGGTATAACGCTCAGGTTTTGACTTGACAAGGTGCTGAAGGGAACGGTTTTCAATATTCCCAGAGCAGGTTCAATACCAACGATATAAGCGAATCCGACAAAACCGACCAAGGCCATACTGATTCCGATCTGCATTCTCACGCATATCAGTATGATCAGAGCTACTATACCGATGAGGCCGACGACAGTGGGGCTCATAGTTTTTTGACCTCAGACAACGATTCAATTAAACGAACAAGAAGAATCAATGTAGATACACCAAAGGCCAGTGCAGCCGGTAAGATAAAGGGGTATTCGGGTATTAACAAAACAGATGAGGTTAACCCGGTGGCTTTCACTTCAAAAAAGTAGAGAAGATTCTGCCAGGCAATAAGGAAGGTAAAGACCATTGTGATAAATAGAGTCATGATATCAAGCATCACTCTTGTTTTTTTGCGAAACCGATCCATGAATAGATCAACCACAATATGACCTCGCTGTTGATAGCAATAGGCGATGCTGAATGGTACGAAAATAGCCATCATATAGCCCACGAGTTCAAAAGCCCCTGCTAATGGGCGGTTAAAAAAATACCGCAGACAAACATCAGCAGCGGTAAGAAACATCATCAGTGCCAACATGGTCGCACCGACGATGATCAACCCTTGGCTGAGTCTTTTCGAAATAGTTTCTAACATTTTAATCTTCTGATATTATGAATAAAATTCAGTGGCAAGTGGTTTTTTGCCATACCAGATTAAGGAATTGTACTCAGGCTAATAATTTCACAGCCAATGGATTCATTGGCTATCATAATTGAATCCCCCAGATTCTTGTGATAAGAACCGGGGGATTCAATTAACTGCAATAGGGAATAAGAAGTTATTCCTTGCTCAGAGATACCGCTGTATCAAGAATTTCTTGAGCGTTGGCGTGGCCTGCGTCCTCCATTTTTTTCACCCACTGATCCCAGATGGGTTTACCTGCCTTGTCAAGCCAACGTTGACGCTCCTCATCAGATAAGGTATAGACCTCGATATCCTTAACCTTTTCCATTACCCCATCTTTGGCTGTGTCAAAGTGGTTTTTTCCCCAAAACATTGAACCTTTAAGACCACTTACACTCATAATGGCATCCTGATTCTCTTTGCCGAGGCTGTCCCACTTCTTCTTGTTCATGGCGATTGAGAAATAGACTGCGGGAAATGGGGTTTCGGTATAATACTTGACTACTTCATATAGGCGGAAACCGTGAATGGCTTCCCAGGGCGCTCCCATACCATCGATAACACCTTTCTGCAGCGACATGTAGTTATCCGGCATAGGCACCATCATCGGAGTGCCGCCGAGGGCCTTCATCATATCGGTAGGAGGTCCGCCGCTCATACGAATCTTCATACCGCGAATGTCTTCCAAGGTCTTGACCTGTTTCTTGGTGGTGATCAAAATATATGGATTACTTGTGAAGAGCAGGAGCACTTTGTTGTCGGAGAACTGCTTCTGGATTGCGGGGTATTTTTCGTAGAGTTTCCAGAGAACTTCGCTGCCTTTTTCAGCGGTCGTATAGGGCAGCGCAGGCAGGCTGATGACATCGGCCAGCGGTGTCATTCCCGGCCAGTATCCATGGAAACACCAGGAAATATCAGCGATTCCACTTTTAGTAGCCTCCCAGGCACTTTTCCCTTTTGTCAGAGTCTGGGAGTAGAAAATTTGGATTTTAACGTTGCCGTTGGTGGCTTCCTCAACCTGTTTCGCCCATGGTGCGATGGCGTTCATGCCGCTCCAGCTTGTATCCGGATTCTGGTTGGCAAAAGTTAGGGTAATTGGCTTCGCTGATGTGACGGTGGCAAACCCAATAACAGCAATTAACAGAATCAAAGACATCAAAAATCTTTTCTTAAGCATAAGTCCCCTCCTATGTAACGTTAATTTTGATCTCTTGTAGTAGAGACCTGATATCTTGCTGCAGTGACAACAAGTTTACATGTAACAACATTAAACCCCTTACCGTGGCGAGAAAATTACGGATCGAGGTGTAACCTCCATTTCCTTGACGAGTTGTTCTAGTGGTCCAAACATCATACAGGCGGCCTGGCAATGTTTTACACAGGCGGGATCCTCTCCTTGCTGATAACGATTAATACATAAATCACAGAGCTCGTTGGGAAACGGTAAAAAATCCACAGCAACTGGCTTCTTTTCTGCTGCATAAACAAATTCGGTTACCGTGACACCACACTTTCCCGCCGGAAAATCGTGCTCTTGCTGGCAAGCCACTGCACAAGACTGACACCCCGTACAATAGTCGTAGTTAATAAACAGACCCATTTTAGACATGTTTGTCACTCCTATTCTGTGATCTTGCTGAGTTTGCAAAGAGTGGTTTTATACTGTCCACCGCCGAATCCAGAACCACTGTCCTGGGGACCGGGAATGATCTGGTTGATCTGGTAGTCCCAGACACCAAACAGATCGGGCTCACTGCCCTTCATCTCCGGTTTCCACCAACTATGGAGCGTATGGATCATTTTGGGATGGACGCGCAGAGAAATTCTGACTTTTCGTTTAACCTTGCCCATGTCATTTTCCAGATGTATCCATTCTCCGTCATACACCCCGAATTTTTCAGCAGTTTCCGGATGAACTTCAACATAGGGCTCGGGGTTTTTTTCCCTCAGCCACGGTATCATCCGATGCTCCGAATGGAAGAACATATGGGATCTGGCACCGGTGATCATAATCAGGGGGTACTTTTCGTAGAGTTCCGGGGTGTTAACCGGTCCCTGAGCCGGTTCCCTATAAAACGGCAGCGGGTCCACCCCCCAGCCTTCAAACGCTTTTGAATAAAGTTCAATTCTGCCGGTTTGGGTGGTGAATCCCGGTTTGCCGTCATGGCGCAACAGCCCCTTTTCATGGCGTCGGTAGGGTCTGCTGCTGTGGCCTTTGGGAGGCATGGCCTGAGAGCCTTGTTTTACAAGCTCGTCAAAGGTGATATCGGCCACTGAAAGCCTGTCGTTGATAAGTTCTTTTACATTGTTATATTTGCAGTTTGGATTGAGACGATTGGCCATCTCAATATTGATTTCCCAGTCGGATTTGCACTCGCCAACCTGAATGGTCTTATGCATAACACCCAGGGGAACCCACCATGAGCGGAAGCTGTCTTTTTCAGCAAAAGTTGCTGCAGGAAGGACAATGTCAGCCAGGGCCATGGACGTTGGGTTGTGGAAGAGATCGACGACCACCACGAAATCGAGCTTTTTCAAGGCTTCGTAGTGAAATTTGGCTCGTGCTGCCTGACCACCCAGAACATTGGCGGTCTGTATCCAGGCAGCTTTGATGGGATAGGGTTTTCCTGAATCAATCTGGTCGATTACCATATCAGGCTGAGCCCAGCCTCGAAAACCTTTTACCATCGGATAGGTGTCACAGCCTATGCGTACTGCATTGAGTTTATCAACCAGTTCCTGACCATACAACCCCACCAGTTCCTCAGTGGAATACGGATAAGTGGTAACACCGTGGGAAGGTCTGGCGATAACGTTTCCACCCGGGTTGTCGACATTACCGGTAATACACCAGAGCTGAGAGATTGCCTGGGCAACGGTTGTTCCTTCCGGATTCATGTCAATGGGCACGCCCCAATGAATTGCGGCAGGGCTGCTGTTGGCATAAAGCCGTGCTGCTTCTATGATCAATTTTTCGGGAATCCAGGTGATTTCCGAAACCTTTGAGACCGGGTATTGCTGGACGCGCTCCTTGAGCCGGTCGAACCCGTAGGTCCACTTTTCTACAAATTCCTTGTCGTATAGTTCCTCGTTAATGATCACATTCAACATTCCGAGGGCGAGCGCTCCATCTGTTCCCGGTCTGATTTGCAGGTGATATTCAGCACGGGTCGACATCCAGGTGTTACGGGGGTCAATCGAGATGATTTTGCTGCCACGCTTCATGCAATCAACCACCCAGTGACCAAAGAATCCGTCTGAGCAGGTGGGCGGGGGGTTTTGTCCCCACACCACAATAACTTTGGGAACTTCGTACTCAGGATCATCATATCGCTTGGCGGAAAACTGACCCGCATCCATGACGCAGAAATCACCGAGTGTTGCCTTCATCCCGCCCAGTCTCGGGGTATAGCAGGATTGGCCTGAAAGTCCAAGCTGCACCCAGTTAGGGCTGCCATAGTTGTAACAGAGAAAAGAAATGGGTCCGCCTACGTCACGACCGGTTCCCTGGGCAAAAACCACAGATTCGGCCCCAAACTCGTCTCTGATTTTTTTGAGCTTGGTTTCGCAGATGTCGAAGGCCTCATCCCAGGATATTGGCTCAAATTTACCTTCCCCCCGGTTGCCGACCCGTTTGAGAGGTGTGGTAAGCCGATCAGGATGGTAAACGTATTGAGTGAGTGCGAGGACCCGTGGACAGGCTCTCCCCTGGTTCCAGGAGGCGTCCTCATCACCCTCAACTTTGATGAGTTTTCCGTCTTTGACATAAAGCTTTTGGCCGCATGCGCCGTGACAACCGGCTCCGGCTGACCAGATAGTGGTGGGAAATATCTCAACTCCCTTATGGTGGTCCATGAACCTCCTCCCTATCCGTTGTAAAGTGATCCTGAACTCAAATGAATATCATGAAACGAGCAGGCTGAAATCACGCAAAATCTCATTATATTTACTGTCGCAAATTCCGTGCCAGTGGCCGCTAAATAATAATAAAAGCTATGTACTTGTTATGTCGAGAACAATCACTGAATTTGGGTAAACTGGCGACGAGAGCCTTGATCATATCTACTAAATATCGTACCATACTCCTTTATTTCGTAGGATTGTGGTGCGGTATGAAGTCTCCCGTATCATAGAGGGTTCATTGCTTTCCACAGGTGTAATACATGCAATCCATGACCAATAATGTTCCGACTCCTGACACAATGGCTTCATCCATTAAAGAGCGTTTACAGTTTGAGACGCTGTTGGCTGATCTATCCACCAGATTCGTGAACCTGCCTGCTGACAAAATTGACATGGAGATCGAAACAGTTTTGCAGCGTATCACTGAAGCTTTGAATATCGACAGATGCAGTATTGCGCAGTTTACTGACGACCGCAACAAACTGCGTGTGACCCACGCCTATGCAGTCCCTGGCGTGACACCCATGCCGGATCTGATTCTCAATGAACAACAACCCTGGTACAGCCAAAGGTTATTTGAATGTGAACCTATCGTCATGAAAAGTATTGATGAGCTCCCGGAAGAAGCAGCTGTTGAAAGAGAACATTGTTTGCAGCAGGGGATTAAATCGAGTGCTCTGATACCCTTGGCTGTGGGGGGCTCTTTCCTGGGGGTGGTCGGGTTTGCATCTCTGAAATCCGGGCGGGAATGGCCTGACGTATTGGTTCAGCGGCTCAATATGTTGGGGGTTGTATTTGCAAATGCATTGATGCGAAAAGAAAAAGAACAAGAGCTTTTTAAGGCCTTCTCAGAGATACAGGATCTGAAAGAACGTCTCGAAGCAGAAAACACATATTTAAAAGAGGAAATCAGTCTCCAATATCTACATGAGGAATTTATCGGTCAAAGTGATGCCATCAAAAATGTGTTGAATAAGGCTGAGCAGGTAGCCAAGCTGGACACTACGGTATTGATTCTCGGTGAAACAGGAACCGGCAAAGAACTCATGGCCCAGGCCATACATAAACTGAGCAGACGCAGGAATAAGTCCAA
>JAQYVS010000391.1 GCA_030145365.1 Desulfofustis sp.
ATTCTGGATTGTTGGTCAAGCCAGATATGATCATTTCATTTTAGCGATGTTATCATCATTAATGATTAAGGATTCAAGCAAAAATAGCAAGAATAAACAGATGCTCTTTTCCAGATTTTCCCACTGTGTGAGTTGTTACAGACAAAAACACCACCAGTGCTGTATGCCTCGAATCGGGCTGACAAGAATACAGACCGCCTTTACCTCGGGCTGGTCAGACCAGCATGCGAATCGGTAACGGAGCTTTTGTGCCGGTAAATCCTAAATATCATCGGCCCCTTTCACCCGAGCTTATATTTTTCGGTGCGATCTTCCCTATGATCGTCGACTTTAAACAAAGATTCACTTGCACTGATAGGAAGAGTTTGTTTTCTTTGCGACTTTGGGATAAGTGGGATTGTGGAACAGTGAATGTACGCTGTTTGAAAAATGAGTCGAATAGTTTATTACCGAATGTGGGGTTGTGGATGGTTATACTTGAGAACGAAAACCTGATTCAATTTATTAAATATGCGCTGGCCGGAGGGCTGGCAACCATAACTCATATTCTGGTTTTTCATCTGGTTGCCTGGAAGCTGTTTCCGGCATTACAGGAAAAGGACCATCTTGTTCGTCTGTTTAATCTGCCTCTTCGCCCCATCAATGAATATCATCGGGCCCGAAACTCGATGATCAGCAATGCTATCGCTTTTTTATTTTCCAATCTGGTGGCCTATATTACCAATGTACTCTGGGTCTTTGAATCGGGCCGACATCCATTTATTATTGAAATTTCATTATTTTATGCTGTCTCAGGAATAAGCGTTCTGATCGGCACAACGCTCATGGGCCTGCTGATCAAACGGTTTGGAATGTTGACCACCTATGCATTTGTAACCAATATCATCGCCGCAGTAATGATCAACTATGCGGTCCGCAAATTCTTTATTTTCCAAGGCTAACAAAGGAGCAGGCGGGACCTGCTCCTTATTTTATTCAACCGTTTTCTTTCAAGAGCTGTCCCATCTCAATAAGGCGTGCGAACTCGGCCCGGTATCCCTGCTCATCGGTGCCTTTTGCTCCTTTGGCCAGGTCCAGGCAATCATCCCAGGAGAAATTGCCGAGATATTCCGAGTCTTTGAGTAGCATGGCAAACCCCGCGACTGAGGCGGCAAATCTGAAATCACTGCTGGTTGTGTCAAGCGGCCTGTTACTGTCTGAGACGGTGGTGCTGATCTGGGTCGATGCAGCAGACCCCCTGGGCTTGTAGCGCAGTTTCACCGTAAGCAGCTCTTTGTTATGTAAAGAAGGTGTGGCCGTTGTCCTCTGATATTTTAAACGATCCACATCTGGAATATCGGTGTGACCGGCAGGTATGATCTCATAGAGTGCCGTGACGTGATGACCGGCTCCTATTTCCCCGGCATCTTTTTTGTCATTTCGAAAATCCTCATCTTCAAGGGCACGGTTTTCATAACCGATGAGCCGGTATGCTCCGACCAGATTAGGATTGAACTCGACCTGGATTTTCACATCGTTGGCCAGTGTAAAGAGTGTGCCGCTTCGTTCTTTGATCAACACTTTTTTAGCCTCCAGCAGCGAGTCGATATAGGCATAGTTACCATTGCCCTTATCTGCTAGGATTTCCATGGTATCGTCGTGATAATTACCGCCACCAAAGCCAAGTACCGTCAGATAAATGCCGCTTTTACGCTTATCTTCTATCAGGGTCTGCAACTCGGAACGACTGGTTATCCCGACATTGAAATCACCATCTGAAACCAGGATAACCCTGTTGTTGCCGCCTGGCATATAGACTCGTCCTGCCAGTTCGTAGGCGGTTTGAATTCCTTTCGATGCATGGGTTGAGCCACCGCTGTGCAGGTTGTCGATGGCTTGGGTGATGGTATCATGTTCGTTGCCTGGAGTCGGGAGCAACACAACCCGATCAGAGCCGGCGTACACAACAATTGCCACCCGGTCTTGGGCGGAGAGTTGTCCGACAAGTAGTTTCAGTGACTGTTTTAAAAGCGGTAATTTGTTTGGCTGGTTCATCGATCCCGAAACGTCAATCAGAAAAACGATATTGGAAGGAGGCAGCTGGGCCGTTGGCAATTCTTGACTGTTCAAACTCACTCTTACGATTTTGTAATCGGTATGAAACGGGCTCGGTCCCACTTCCGCTTTGAGAGAAAATGGCTTGGAGTTACCCGGGACGGGATCACTATAATTGAAATAATTGATCATTTCTTCGGTTCGGACGGCTCCTCCGGGGGGTAAAGATCCACCGAGAATAAATCTTCTGACATTGGCATATGATGCGGTATCCACATCAATTGAAAAAGTGGATAACGGGTCGTTGAGGCTATTGATAAATTGATTTTCCTGAGTTGCCTCGTAAGATTCCCGGTTCCAGGTTCCTGGTCTGTTGATAGGAGGCGGCAGATAATGGTAGGTTTGGCCCGTAGCCGTTGAGCCGGCGACACTTTCCCGATGCATCATCTTTTTAGACAAAGTGTAGTCGGCAGAAATAGTGTCTATCTCTGCCAGTTCAGCCCCGACCAATAGCTGCTCGGTGTGATTCCGACCCTGCTTTTCTTCTTGAGCCTGGGCCAGATTTGTCACCATCGGCTTTGGTGTAGCCGATGGTGCTGAGTTGTCCTCGTCTATCGCTGTTTGGGTTGTGTCACTGCAGGAAGTTTGAAGCAGGAAGAGCAGAATCAGCAGAGGTGCAAATTTTTTGTTCATGATAATCTCCTTTTCAGAATGTATGATTAGCTGTGCAGCTGGTGTTAATCTGTTTGACGGAACACAAGAGATGATGTGTCGAAAAAAAAATAAAAAGACAGGTATGTTGACAGTGATTTGTCAGTCTCTGCCGAAAATTATCTGAAAAAACTGCACAATCCGACGTGGACCTGACAGGGTGAAAGCAACAACAAAAAAAGAGCAAAGCGAGTTTTTTCGCAATTGGGCGCTGGAACATTGGGATCTGGTCAATCGCCTGGCCCAGAGGCGTTTTTCAGACGATGTGCTTGCTGAAGAGGCGGCTTTGTATGTGCTGGAGCAGCTCAGTAGGGATAATTGGTCCTGCCTGTCCGGATATAGGGGGAGGGCTCGTCTTAAAACATTTTTCTCCACGGTGGTGTATAATCAGCTTGAAGACTTTGCCAGAAAGCGATTTGGCCGGGTAAGACCTCCCCAATGGCTGAAAAAACTCGGAGGAATCTGGCTTTTGCTGTATCGGCTGCTTTGCTACGAACGCTACTCATTTACCGACGCACTATACCTCGCTGCGGACAGACATAGACATTTACCCGAGGATCGGATTGAACAGATGGCCGAGCGCATTCTCGGGGAAATCCCATCCTGCGGGAAAACGCAACTCAGTGAAGATCGTTTTGATGACAATGTGCTGAATCAGGCAAAAGAGCAGGAACATATTTCTCAACAGGCCGGGTTGGAGCTACAACAGCGTGAGCAGTTTCTTGCTGGTTTGTATTGCCTGCTGCTGGGTGATAGAAATGATAGCCTCAAACTTCAAGCGCTGACAAAGGTTACTACAATTCCCATTGTTTTAACATCGGACGATCGATTATTGCTGAAGCTCTGCCACCACGATGGTTTCTCAGTGGCAGAGGCGGGCAGAATGTTTGGCTTGAATCGGTTCCAGGCACATGGAAAGCTCAGACGACTGTATAAAAAGATCAGAAAATCGTTTGAAGCAGGAGGCTGCAGCGAAGAAATAGCCTTACTGCTCGAGCCTGATGGTGACACTTTCTAGAGAACAGTCCGTCAATTTCAGGGAACGAGACGAATAGACAGCGAATGAAAATGGTAAAGGAAAAGGACAAGAGAAAACGTGAAATAGACCGGCGTCTGTCGCTTCTTGCTTTAAACGCGGAGCAGGCCGAAGTCCTTGATAATTGTCCGGATGATACTGATTTCGCAACATTTTTGGACTCAGATCCGCTCGCACCTGAGAATGAAACGATACGTAATCATATTTCACTCTGTGAATCCTGTTATCAACGCTGGTTGATACTATCAGAGGATTTGAGCGGAGCAGCAGAGACCAAGAGTGGGCCGACTCAAAGTTTTATAAAGCCTCGTCTACTGGCCACCATCGGTTCCGCCTGTGCACTGGCGGCAGGTGTTATGCTCTATATTTCCATCGACTACAAGCCGATGCTCAAACAGGATATGCAGGAAGTTCGTACCGAGCAGGATTCGTTTTCGCAACCAGGTGATCAGTCGTTTTCCGGGGACCAGGAAGCCGTGTTGTCAGAGTCTATTCAGACCAAGCCACCATTGAAAGCAAAACGCTCCGTTGCAAACGTCAGCGGCGTCAGCAATGAAATGCACCAGCCCGAGCCAAACGTTTCCTCAGTGCCTGAACAGATGCGTATGATGAAAAAAGAAGCAAAAGCTACAGGTGCAGAAATGGCTCCGGGCACGGTTCAGGAAGATATGCAGGCAGATATGAGAGTTGATAAGCAGGCAATGGGCGTTCAAGAAGAGCACAGCACCAGTGTCGCTTCTGCAGTATTGGCCAAAGGCACGGCAGACCAGATGGGTAATGAAACAGATCGTTATCAGGACTTTTTAACGTTGATCTCAGCTTTCTGCAGCGATACTGAGGAAAAGAATGCGGTGACTCAGTTTGAAACCCTGGTCAACCGGGGGCGTGATCTCATGAAGTTGGATGATAGAATAGATTTCGACCAGAAAGCCGTGGTGGAACAGATTGTTATTTTGTTGGAAAAAGAGGATTTTGACAAAGGAATTGATAGAAAAAAATTGTGTGAGCGTTTAAAAGAACCTGCTGGATTAAAAGAAACGGATCGATAACCGGAAAAAACTTGAACATACTGCTATGGACAAAGACATCGCTTTAAAGGATCGTATTATTGTTGCCCTTGATGTAGATCAACGGGCAAAGGCACAGAATATTGTAAAAACCTGTGAATCCCATATCGGGTTCTTTAAAATTGGTCTGCAATTATTTATGGCCGACTATTTTAATACGGTTGATTGGATTCTAGACCGGGGGCATAAGGTAATGCTCGATCTGAAGTTTTTTGATATCCCTGAAACGGTGAAACTGGCTGTGGAGCAGGTCAATAACCGTGGTGTCAGCCTGACCACCATCCATGGAAACGATCCGATCATACGGGCGGCGATTGAAGCGCGTGGCGATATGAAGCTATTGGCAGTTACGGTCTTAACAAGTTTTGGTGAGGACGACATGAGATCCATGGGAATGACCGGCTCAATTGCAGATCTGGTTTTATTGAGGGCCAGAAGAGCACTGGAGCTGGGCTGCGACGGTGTTGTTTCTTCCGGTCTGGAGGCTGAACGGCTAAGTAGCGAGCTGGGTAAAAACCTGCTTATCGTTACACCCGGAATACGACCGGGCGCCAATATCAGTGACTCGACAGATGATCAGAAGCGCGTAGTAACCGCGGGTCTGGCCATTAGCAGCGGTGCCGATCATGTGGTGGTCGGCCGCCCGATTACCAAGGCTGCAGATCCGATAAAGGTTATAGAAGAGATGCAGCGCCATATCGTGGATTCAGGTGTTTGAAATTTTATAGGATCCTGTTTGTATTTGACAGAACAGGGGTGCTTATTACAATTGAACTATGACTATAATTTAAGACCGGTCAGCCCCCTGGCGGTTAACTGGTAACAAGCTGATACATTGAATAACTATTTGGAGTGGATCTATGAAATATACGCCTATCGTAGCTGGTATTGTCTTGTTGATACTTACATCGTGTACCAATACTAATCTAAATAAAGGCCAGCAGGGAGTCATTGGCGGTGCGGCAGGAGGTGCTTTAATCGGTCAGGCAATCGGCCGGAACACCGAGGCTACACTGATCGGAGCTGCGGTTGGCACGATGGTTGGCTATATTGTCGGAAATGAGATGGATAAGTACGATAGACAACAGCTCAATTATGCCTACGAAAGCGGGCCGTCCGGTCAGCCTGTAAGCTGGGTAAACCCTGACACCGGCAATAATTACCAGGTTGTACCGCAACCGGCC
Source organism: Desulfofustis sp. (assembly GCA_030145365.1). Taxonomy (GTDB): domain Bacteria; phylum Desulfobacterota; class Desulfobulbia; order Desulfobulbales; family Desulfocapsaceae; genus JABDQA01. The sequence goes on from JAQYVS010000391.1 coordinate 6,033, forward strand.
TATTCAAATACCCAGACCGATCAGGTCTGCCGCCAGGCGGAATTAATGACGACCATAGACGGAGAACCTCAGAAAACCCTCACCTCGGCGTGTCGGAATCAGCAAGGTCAGTGGGTGCTGCAATAGTCTGTGACTGCTTTTCTTGTTTAACCTCAGGCGAAGAACCTGAGGTTAAACGGCTCTCAAGTAAATACCGGGATACCTTTGACCGGAATTGAGGTATTGAATCCGGAGTTGTTCAGGTTAGCGCTGAAGGTCTCGAGCGTTGCCTGTTCTCCGTGGATCAGAAAGACTGTTTTAGGTTTTTCTTTGAAAGCCATGAGCCAGTTGATCAGTTCATCACGGTCGGCATGGGCAGAGAAAGAACCGATTCTGACAATGTCGGCTTTAACGACGAGATCGAGCCCCATCATTTTAATTTCTTCAGCACCGTCCAGAATAATCCTGCCAAGTGTTCCCGGAGCCTGATAGCCAACGAATAACAGCGTATTTTTAGGATCCCATATGCCGTGTTTCAAATGATGGCGGATTCGGCCGGCAGTACACATACCGCTGCCGGCGATAATGATGGCTGGCCCGTCCATTTTATTGACCCGCCGGGACTCTTCCACACTGGTGGTGCAGACCAGACCGGGAAAATCAAACGGTTTGTCGGTTCTGGCTCGTGCCTCTTCGTCGTAGGTTTCTGGATGTTTTTTAAATACTTCGGTGATTTTGATGGCCAGCGGACTATCCAGAAAAATATCAACCGGGGGAAAATCGGGTTCTTCGTTTTTCAGCTCACTTAAGGTATAGAGCAGTTCCTGGGTTCGTTCCAGGGCGAAACAGGGGATCAGCAGTTTACCGCCTTTTTGATAGGTGTTTTTGATATGTTCAAAAAGAGTCTCTTTTCTCGGCCTGGTTGTGTCATGGACCCGGTCACCGTAGGTTGATTCTATAAAGACATAATCGCTGTTCCAGATGTAGGTGGGGTCTTTGATAATCGGCACATCCCACTGACCAAGATCTCCTGAAAAAACAGTTTTAGTCTCGGTTCCGTCCCCGTTTTCCACAAACAGTTCGACTATCGATGAACCGATCACATGTCCTGCATCGCGTAATCTGATTGTAACTTCGTTTATGGTCATCGAGTGGTTATAATCAATGATCTGAATCATCTCAGTGGTCTTGTCAACGTCGTTCATGGTGTAGAGGGGGGCACGGGGCTCCTGTCCTTTTCTGAGCCGTCTTCGGTTTTCATGCTCGGTATCTTTTTCCTGGATATATGCGGAATCGGCGAGCATGATCGGCAGCAGATCGGCTGTGGCCGGACTGGTGTAGATTGGTCCTCTGAACCCTCTTCTCACAAGTTTTGGCAGGAGGCCGCAATGATCAATATGGCCATGGGTTATAATGACGAAATCGATATCTTGCGGGGCAAAGTCAAAAGGCTCATAATTAAGGCGATTCATAGCCTTGCTTCCTTGATACATGCCGCAGTCAATTATAAACCGTGATGATTCCGTTTCAACGAGATGACATGAACCGGTTACAAAGCCGGCTGCACCGTGACTGGTTACCTGCATAATTGTTTCTCCCCATCAATTGTTATAAAATTCAAACTTCTATGCTACCATGAAAAAGATGATACTGCACATCTACACAAGGACGTTGAACCTCTATTTTCTCTTCCAGGAAAAGCCTTCGTAAGAGGAGCATTATTTGTTTGATATTTCAGTAATTTTAGTGATAATCGCAACCTTTTTATTTGCCGGAATGGTAAAAGGAGTTATCGGACTGGGTCTGCCGACGGTCAGCCTGGCCATTCTTACCGTGGCCATAGACTTACCAACGGCAATGGCGCTATTACTCGTACCGTCGCTGGTAACAAATGTGTGGCAGGCAGCGAGCGGGGGAAACGGCCGGGCAATTGTAATGCGCATCTGGCCGTTTCTGCTTATGGCCGGTGCTACGGTCTGGCTTGGGGCAACGGCTCTGACCCGTGTTGATCTGTCATTGCTTTCCGCGTGTCTCGGTATACTATTAATTGCTTACTCGGCTTTGAGCTTGAGCGGAGTTCGACTGAGTATTGCTTCTCATCATGAAACCTGGGTCGGGCCGCTTCTCGGGATAGTTAATGGAATTTTGACCGGTATGACCGGATCGTTTGTCGTTCCCGGTGTCCTGTTTTTACAGTCAATCGGGCTCTCAAGAGATGTGCTTATTCAGGCTATGGGGATACTATTCACCATATCTACACTGGCCCTGGCTTTGGCACTGGGCTCCAATCATCTTCTTAGCATGCAACAGACGGTGATTTCCGGTATCGCACTCTTTCCCGCTATTTTGGGAATGATTATTGGACAAAGGATTCGATTCAATCTGTCGGAACAGCGGTTCAGGAGGATATTTTTTACCTCTTTGCTTCTTTTAGGGATCTATATTATAGCTACAGCCTTTGGTGTTTTATCATAAGTGCCAGTTCTGAACAAAATTGCCGGAACACTCTTTTAGTGGGTTGGTAATCAAGCTGACAACAAAACTCAGATAGTTGCCGACCCGTATCCTGAATTTGCGAATTTCATCATCACTTTCCAACCTGAGTACAAACGCTTACGGCATACTCTGGATGCTTCTGGCCGGGCTTATTTTTTCCGGGATGGTGGCATTGATAAAAATACTTGGTTCACGTTTCCCCAGTTTTGAAATTGTCTTTTTCAGGTCTGTCGTCCAACTCGCGGTGCTTTCCATTGTATTCTGGCGGGTCGGTTTTTCCTCTCTTAAGTCAGAACGCCCATTTTTACAGGGTGCAAGAGCGCTTCTTGCTGTGGTTCTGATCAATTGCAATTTCTATGCATTTACCCAGCTGCCGCTGGCCGATGTCACGGCTATCGGCTTTTCTCGGAATTTGTTTCTCGTCGTCCTTGCCGTATTTGTGCTTGGCGAAACATTGAACCTCAACCGGCTGCTGGCGACCTTTATTGGTTTTTTCGGAATTCTGATCATTGTTCGTCCGGGGGCGGGTCTTTTTGAGTCAGCGGCAGCAATAGCTTTGGTTGGCTCCTGCCTGGGCGCCGTGATGATGACGCTGATACGAAAGCTGACGGCAACGGATTCAAACATTGTCATGATGGTGTATCCATCTCTCGCCATAGTCATTGTGATGTTCATCCCGGCGACTATGGTCTGGGTTACTCCAACCATGCCTGAATTTGGACTTCTGATTCTGATGTCATGTATGGGGATATGTGGACAATGGTGTATGATTCAGGCGTATAGACGCGGTGAGGCGACAGTGGTTTCACCTGCAAGTTATGTCCGTTTGGTTTTTGCCACAATATTTGGCTTTTTTCTGTTTGCAGAACTCCCGGATACCTTCACGGTTGTTGGCGCCCTCATTATCGTCGGTTCAAATCTTTTCCTCATTGTGAAAGAGGGGAGTGTGCGCAAGACGAAGCCTGGAGACAGGGTACCTGGCGATGTCACGTGAAAGCTTTGCACTGTTATACGTGCAAGGTCTCGGCGTAGTCTTTTTTTCTTGGATTGCGGCCATGTTTCTGAGCCAGGGACGTCATAAACCGGACCTGTTCACTGTTATCCTCGGTCAGCACGCCGTCCGGACGGAGAATGTTATTTTCAAAACCAACCCGAACATGTCCCCCGCGAGCCGCCGCCGCTTCTGCAGTTTGAAATTCCTGTTGGCCGAAACTGCAGACCATCCAGGAGACACGATGAGGGTGATTGTCAAGGGGCAGAAGATAC
>JAQYVS010000410.1 GCA_030145365.1 Desulfofustis sp.
TTCGACTGTAGCTTACCCAGGCTTTGAACCGCTTCTGGTTATTCATGCGGAGAAGGGTAGTGTGGTCATGGAAAATGGGCGCATTACCGGCTGGCACATCGATAGCATTGAGAACCCCAGTCAGGAGCCGAGTGCTCCGCTTCATTCGGGAGCTGCCAGTGCCGCTGTAACCGATACCGCCGGACACGAAGCGATCATAAGTGATTTTATTGAGGCGGTAGAGAACGATCGTGAGCCTTTCGTGTCGGCAGAATCTGCGAGAATGGCAACGGAATTGATTCTGAAAATATACAAGAAACTTTAGATACCTGTTCGATCTATGATCCCACATCTGCCGGAGACATGCGTAACATGCCGGATGGATGTCGGGTAAGGTTGTTATTGATCGCTGTCCTCAATGGGGACAGCGGGGTGCTCTTGGAGAACAAAAATAAGAATGATAAAGACGATATAATCAGCGACAGAAGCGCAGAAATAGATGAGAAAATCGAGGATAACAAACACTATGCCATCTTCGACGCTGAATACGCTTCTCTGATACTGGACAAGGAGCATGCTTGATTCAAGTAGCAGTACCGTCAAAATAATTGGGGTGGCTTTTGCCAGATTCTTACTCAGGTAGATAACTCCCTGACTGATGCTGCCACGACCGGTTCCAATGATATAATAACTGGGTATCACAAAAAGATAGATAAGACTGAACAGAATCAGGGTGATTTCCAGAACTCCGCCGCCGGAAGACCCTGAGGTTAAGCTGACCAGCATGCTGGCCAGAAAAATTGGAGGCAGATACATTCTGACGATCAGCCAGAGATAACCAGGGATATAGGTCTTGGCGATCTGAGGAATCGAGGTGTAGGTGTCCTCGATCAACTCAAAGTAAATACCGTAAATTACTGGGGTCGATACGATCGAGAGTATCGTTATTACAACGTTGAGAGGCCAGAAAAATGAGCTGTCCTTGATCAGCAATGAAACACCGCTTAAAATCCCGATACAGCCAATCCACCACAAGACGATACTGTTCGTCCTGACGATCATTAACGCATAGCTGAGATATTGTTTAAGATTCCAATTCATCTGATTCAGTTGATACCCCTATCAAGCTCTATAGTCTGTCCATGGTCAGGTGATTAAAATACAATTGATCGTTTCTTTATGTTTTTTCCGTTATTGCAATAGCATGATCGTATCAGGCCAATTGAGTTCGGTTTTCATTTGCCGTTAACAACCATTGCTGATATTACTGCGTGCAGAAGGTTGTATCAGGACACCGGTAAACATTCTGAAGTCAGTGTCCAATACTATCTGATCTTGAAGAATTCTCACAAATAAACACTTTCAAGAGATGGATGATTTCATGGCCCCCGATAATAAACACGAACTGGCCTCTCTGGACATCGGTACCCAGGTGAAAAATTTGAGGACTCACAGGCAGATGACGCTGCAGGATCTCTCCCGGCTTGCAGGTTTATCCAAACCGAATTTGTCCCAGATCGAGAATAATCTCGTTACTCCGCCCATTGCCACCCTGTTGAAAATCGCCATGGCCCTTGGTGTTCCGATTGGTCATTTTTTTCAGGAGTCGTCCCAGAACTCCGGTGTTGTGGTGGTCAGGAAAGAGGATCGTTACGGGATCGCCAAAGGCCCCCATATTTCCCATATTGGTTATCAATATGAACCACTTGCCTACCCAAAGGTGGAGAAGAATATGGAGCCATTCATCGTCCATATGGAGGAACGAGAGGCGGAGGATATCGTCTACAACAATCATCGAGGCGAGGAGTTTCTTTTCGTCCTGGAAGGGCTCCTGGAATTTCGTAGCGGTGAAACCGTTGTTCAACTTAATGAGGGCGACAGCCTCTATTTTGATTCAAGCCAACCCCATGGTTACCGGGGTATTGACGGACCGGCTATGACACTGGTTGTAATTTACAAACCGCTCTGATACCGCTGGTTTGACCACTTCCCGATCAGCGTAAAAAACAGTTTTATTATACGAAATAATATATTCCGGTTGTCCAAACCTGGAAATCCGCTTTAGTTTTCTTTTAATGTTTCCTTGGATGCAATTAACATTTTAATATGTCTACGTATATTAAAATTTTTAAATTTTTCAGCGATTGACAATTTTTTCCCACCTGATACAATTAAGTTAGATATAACAAAACTAATTTTGTCTCGGCGGAACATTCGGCCGAGAGCAATTGGTCCGTTCCCTGCTTATTTATGGGGTGATTCTGCGCAGCTTCATGATCTTTTGAGAAGGAGAAGCGGCATGGCCAAGTCAAAAGGAACCATCTCTATCGCGGTTGATCGCTGTAAAGGCTGCGGTCTGTGCACTGTTACCTGTTTACGCTCGCTCATCTTTATAGATAAAAATCGTCTGAATGCTGGTGGGTAT